>CAJJZO010000240.1 GCA_905197585.1 uncultured Collinsella sp. | reverse complement strand
GGAAGAAGGGCGTGAAGGGAGCGAAGAGCGTTGCTGCCTAGGCTAGCCCCTTGTCACACAAACTACCGAAGCCTCTATTTTTTTGTGCCATTAGCGTGGTTAATCATATTCCTTTTCTTGAAAGCGAACATGAGGCTAGACAGCAAGAGCGTTAGGGTAATAACTCTTTGTTGACCATCAATTATTGTAAAAACCCCGAGGCTGTCTTCTTCTTCTTCCTCCATCAGCACTATCGAACCGATGAAATGCGACGTAGCAACTTCGTCTGTCACAAGCTTGATGTCTTCGAATAGATCTTTCCAGTTATGCTCATCCCACACGTAAGCGCGCTGATTGCGAGGGATTCTATAGATTGAGTCATTAAGCAGCTTTCCAACCGTACTCTGACGTGCTTCAAATGCCATGTTGATCCCTTGCCTTCGCAATAGTTTTGTCGGCCTTGCCGCCTCTCGGCGTCACCAACGCCTTCGCTACAATAAAAGTCGGCACATCGCCGAGCAGGGCCGCCTTTTCGCTCGCGAACATGCCGACTGCCCCAATCAATCTCCGTCGCTGCCATCATCGTCGATTAACCAACATGTCAGCAGCAGGCAATCGTCACGTCCACAGTCCATTCTATATGCCGGCTGAGCATGGGGCGCATCTTAATCGCCAAGATATCCAGGAAGCCCGAGCTTCCAGGGAAATGCCTTCAGACGCCTTACGTTGGGTAGGCCCCCTACAGAGATCTATTGGCCGTGCACCGCAAACAACGCGTTAGGCCGTTGCACGCAATCGGCCAGCCACCCAGCATCCCCAATCCGCGTCACAACTCCCTACCCCGCTCCAGCCATCGTCATCTCCATACAGTGTCCAAACCCACACCAATAAAACCAACCCACGCAACAAGCAGCCCTCGCTTAGCAACCCAAACACCACCACAAGCCAGCAAGCAATCACCAGTCTGCGTTCGCAACATCGCTTGGAACGGCAAATGCTTACCGCGCCCTTGAAACACGCCAAACTCGTCTACAACCTGCGGTTTTTCGTTTATACTGCAATCGTTGAAATGCCGGTACGCTTGCAGAATCGTACCTGTTCCGATTACAGACGATATGAGCAGGACATAAAAACATTGAGAGCCCCTGCTGCATGAAAGACCGCGGATTAGGCCGACAATGGTGAGTGTCTAATCCAACCGCGGCGGCCACGCCGCATTCATGGAAGGGGCTCCCATGCTCGATACTACCACCTTCATCGGCCTCGACGTCCACGCCCGCTCGATAAAGGCCGTCTCCCTCGACGTCATGACCGGGGAGGTACGTGCCGCGACCTTCGGCTACGACGCCGGCGCCGTCGCGGAGTGGGTCCGTTCCGTGGACCCCAGGGCCAGGTGCGTGTACGAGTCCGGGGTCACGGGGTTCGACCTGCAGAAGAGGCTCTCCGGCCTGGGGGTCGACTGCGTGGTCGGCGCCGTCTCGAAGATGATCAAGCCCAGCGCGGACAGGCGCAGGAAGAACGACCGCAACGACGCCGAGTTCCTCGCCCGCATGCTGTCGGTCGGCAACGTGGTCGAGGTGTGGGTCCCCGACGACGAGTGCGAGGCCGCCCGCGACCTGACCAGGGCGCTCGAGGACGCGAGGGACGACCTCTCGCGCTCGAAGCAGCGGCTCTCCAAGTTCCTGCTCAGGCACGGGCTCGCCTTCGACGAGAGGACGCCCACCGGCCGCAGGAAGGGCAACTGGACCCGGGCGCACTGGTCCTGGATCGAGTCGATTAGGTTCGGGGAGGGGGCCGACAACGACGTGCTCGCCTACTACGTCGACGCGGTCAGGCGGGCGGCGGAGGAGAAGGCGCGGCTCGAGGGGCTCGTCGAGGCCGAGGCCCGCAAGCCCAGGTGGAGGAGGAGGGTCGACTCCCTGCGCTGCCTCAAGGGCGTCGACACCGCGACGGCCGCCGACCTCGTGTTCGAGGCCGGCGAGTTCTCGAGGTTCGGGAACGCCCGGTCGTTCGCCGCATGGGTCGGCCTGACGCCCTCCGAGCACTCCAGCGGGGAGAGCGACCGCAGGGGCGCGATCACCAAGGCAGGCAACAAGCACCTGAGGAAGGCGCTGGTCGAGGCCGCGTGGCACTACCTGACGTGCTCGGGGCGGCCGAAGGACCTCGCCAAGGGCCAGGCCCCGGACCGGGTCGCCCGCAGGCATGCCGCCAAGGGCGTGCGGAGGCTGGTCGAGAGGCGGGAGGCGCTGCTCGCGCGGGGGGTCCACGGCAACAAGGCGAACGTGGCCACGGCGCGCGAGCTCGCCTGCTGGGTGTGGGCGGTCGGCCTCATGGCCGAGGAGGCGTAGGGGGCCGGTCCCCCGCACATAAGCCGATCACCCCGGAAGCGGTTTGATCCGAAGCCGTTGAGGCGAACCTCAGGTCCCTTTTCTGCGAGCGCCCAGGGCGCCACACGCGTGCACAGACTGTCGGTTC
>CAJJZO010000239.1 GCA_905197585.1 uncultured Collinsella sp. | reverse complement strand
CGCTGCTGTAACGGGCGGACGCTACCCTTGGTATCCGTACAACAACCGAGCTTGATAAGGGAGCAATCATGTCGTTGGCCGTCCGAGTCATTCCATGCCTAGATGTCGATGCGGGACGAGTGGTCAAAGGCGTGCATTTCGAGAATCTGCGTGATGCCGGCGACCCGGTCGAGCTGGCGGGGGAGTACTACCGTCAGGGTGCCGACGAGCTGACCTTTCTGGACGTGACCGCCTCCAGCTCGCACCGCCAGACCATGATCGACGTGGTCAGCCACACCGCAGAGCAGGTGTTCATCCCGATGACCGTCGGCGGAGGCGTGCGTACTCCCGAGGACGTCGACTCGCTGCTGCGTTGCGGCGCCGACAAGGTGGGCGTCAACACCGCTGCCATCAACGACCCGACGCTGATCAGCCGCGTCGCCGACCGATTCGGCAATCAGGTGCTGGTGCTGTCGGTCGATGCCCGCCGCGAGCAGGGCGAACAGCATACGCAGTCCGGGTTCGAGGTGACCACGATGGGTGGGCGCAAGTCCACCGGCATCGACGCGATCTGGTGGGTCAAGCGGGCCGAGGAACTGGGCGCTGGCGAGATCCTGCTCAACTCGATGGACGCGGACGGCACCCGTGAGGGCTTCGATTTGGAGATGATCAAGGCAGTGCGCCGCGAGGTCAAGATACCGATCATCGCCTCCGGTGGCGCGGGCAAGGCCGCTGATTTTCCCCCGGCCATCGCCGCCGGTGCGGATGTTGTCGTGACGGGCGAGGCAGGCTATCACGTGGCGCAGGACCTCGCTCTGCGCGGTCTGGGCGTCATCTTGCTCGGCCACGACCGCTCTGAGGAGCCGTTCGTTGATATATTGATGAACTCTGCAGTTGACGCCGGGGTCGACCCCCGTCATGCGATTAAAATACTGAACCCTTGCCAATGGTGGACTGTGACAAAAGGAGAGAACTTATGAGCGCCGGCGCTACGCTACTCAAGCTGCAACAGATCGATTTGAAGCTCGCCCGCAACAAGAGCGAACTTGCCAATATGCCGGAGCTCAAGGAGCTCGCTTCCAAGCGCAAGACCTATGTGAAGCTCAAGTCTGAGATGACCAAGCTCTACGCCCAGCGCAAGGATCTGGACATTGAGCTCGACGATCTCAACACCACCGAGATTCAGACCAACAACGCCATCGAGGCTGCCAAGAAGCGCCATGTCGACGGCTCCGACTACTGCGAGGTTCAGGACCTGGAGAATGAACTCGCCACCCTGGCCAAGCGTCTGGACAAGATTGAGCACACCCGCAAGGACGTCATTGTCGCCCATAAGGAGGCGCTCGACCGCGAGGCCCGCGCGCAGGCAATCATCGCCAAGTTCGAGGAGGGCGTGAAGGCCGATACCAAGGCCGCCCGCGCCAAAGCTGCCGACCTGCAGACTCAGATTGACGCCGCCACTAAGGAGCGCACCGCGCTTGCTGCCACGCTGCCGGCCGACGTGCTCACCGACTACGAGCGTCTGCTCAAGCAGTTCCGCGGCCTGGCCGTCGAGACCATCCAGGGCAACATCCCCACGGTCTGCCACACCGCGCTGCAGGCATCGTCCATGAGCGACCTCAACCACGACGGTAGCGAGATTACGCACTGCCCGTACTGCCACCGCCTCCTGGTACTCCCGAGCAAGGAAGCCTAGCGATGACGGCGGCATCCAACAATTCAATGCAACTTGAGGGAAAAACGATCCTGCTGGGCATTACCGGCGGGATCGCCGCCTATAAGTCGTGCAATATCGTGCGCCTGCTGCAAAAGCGCGGCGCGCGCGTCAAAGTCGTTATGAGCGAGCATGCCACCGAGTTTGTGGGCCCGCTCACCTTCCGTGCGCTCACCAACGAGCCCGTCGCCGTGGGCCTGTTCGACGACCCCTCCGACCCCATCCACCACATTTCGCTGGCGCAGGAGCCCGATCTGGTGGTCGTGGCGCCCGCGACGGCCAATATCATCGCCAAGATGGCCAACGGCATCGCCGACGACCTCATCTCCACCACGCTGCTAGCCACGCCGCGACCCATCGTGATCGCACCCGCTATGAATAACGGTATGGGGAAGGCTCCGGCGACGCAGGCCAACATGGCCACTTTGCGCGACCGCGGCGTCCACGTGGTGGGGCCCGGCAGTGGCTACCTTGCCTGCGGCGACGTGGACACGGGGCGCATGAGCGAGCCCGAGGACATCGTCGAAGCCATCTGCGAGGTGCTCAACCCCGCGCCTCAGGACCTGGCAGGTAAGCGCATCGTGATTACCGCCGGCCCCACGCACGAGCCGATCGACCCGGTGCGCTTTATTGGCAACCGTTCGTCGGGCAAGATGGGCATCGCCCTGGCGAAGGAGGGCGGCATCGCCTTCATCTATGTCTCCCAGCCCATCGAGCAGCAGGCGGAGATGGTACGGAGGGTGAAGAACTACAAGGCGGGCTTTGTCATCACCGC
>CAJJZO010000238.1 GCA_905197585.1 uncultured Collinsella sp. | reverse complement strand
CGCTCGACGTTGCGGGCAACGACGCCGAGGCTGTACTGCGGCTCAATAAAAAGAGTATCCGCACGTGGGCGCGCAAGGCCCGCAAGCACAAGGACGGCCTAGTTATGGTGCCGGTGTACTTTGTCGACCGTCCGGCAACGGACAGCCGCGACGGCGAGCAGGTGCGCATCGCCGTGAACGGCCAGACGGGCCGCGCGGCCGCGGTGGTGTTTAGTGACAAGCGCGAAACGCACATGGTGGCGCCGCTCAACCCGAGCCTGCATCTGTCCGGAGAAAGCACCGTGCATGCCATGCCCGTCGAGGTCAAATACGTTAAATCGCCGTTCCTGTACCAGATCGTGCGCCGTGGAGGCGGCGAGCAACCGCGCCAGGTTGCAGCCGCCGTCGAGGGTTCCTGCCGAGAGGAGAAGCCCAAGCGCCGCGGTCTTCTGGGCGCGCTATTTGGGAAGTAGGGGAGTAGCACCGGTTGTTGCCGTAAGGTGATGGCCGGGGGTGCGGGGCAGCTCTCAGGAGTGCGGGCTGCCGTCTGATTGTTTGAGGGTGCCAGATGTAAATAAACAGTGGAGCGGCTGCAAAAGAGCCTCCTCACTGGGTAAAATCAGGTTGTGCCGCGGAACCCGCTCCTCAGCTAGTCACACTTCGGAAGCGTGGGCAACGCAGGTATTATCGTCTAAAGGGCCGGCTGCAACCGGCCCTTTTCTGTGGCAGCCAATGGACCCACATCAGACGAAGGCCGCGTCTTTGCCTGTCAGGTCACGCTCGCCAGCCACGGCTAGAATGTCGTTGCCGGCGTCCATGACCGGTATTGTTTCGTAGCGTGCGTCGCAACCGCGAGTGCGCCTGCGACGGCTGCGGTGGCTTCGGTCGCAACGTGCTGCTACCCTTGCGTTTCGCCATTAGTCGCTTCGTTGATGGCGCGGTACTCGGCGCTTAGTTCGCGCGCCAGCTCTTCCTTGCTTGGAAGATACGGCAGGTATTTGGCGGCAAACACTTGGTCGTTGTCTTCGGGCAGCGTGTACTCGACAATCGAATCGCTTTTGTCCGCGCAGAGCACGATGCCTATGGGCGGATTGTCGCCTTCGTTCATGAGCTCGCGCGTGTAGTAGTTCACATACATTTGCATCTGGCCCAGGTCCTGATGCGTAAGGTCGTCCGTCTTAAGGTCGATGAGCACGAAGCAGCGCATCAGATAGTTGTAAAAAACAAGGTCAATATAGAAATGGCGCCCATCAAAGGTGATGCGCTTTTGGCGCGCCTCGAAAGCGAAACCACGGCCAAGCTCCAGCAGGAACTTCTGAAGATGCGTGATGAGCGCCTGCTCTAGATCGCTCTCGCGAAACGCAGTATCGTCCGAGAAACCTAAAAACTCCAGTACATATGGGTCGCGGATGATATCCTCGGGGCGACGAGCCGGGGCGCTCTTTTGGATTTCCTGGGTGACGGCCTCCTTGTCCTTGCTGGCAAGTAGGCGCTCGCGGAACATGGTGTTGATCTGGCGTTCGAGCTGACGCGTGCTCCAACGAGAATCGGCGCATTCGTTCATGTACCATGTTCGAGCATCAGGGTCGGTTATACGCGATAACCTGCGGTAATGTGTCCAATTCAATTCGGAACGCAGCGCGTTCCGGATTGGGAACGCAAGATAAAACTGACGCATGTATCTTAAGCTTCTGGCGTTGAAGCCTCTGCCAAAATCCTTAGTCAATCTAACGGCAAGCTCGTCGATCAGTGCATCGCCATACTTGGCGCGCTCCTCTCCGCCCTGTTCATCAACAATACTCTTGCCGATCTCCCAATATGCCTCAACCATCGCAAAGTTAACGGCGGTATAGGCCTTGTCGCGAGCGGCGTTGAGAATCGAGGAAACCTGCTTGTAAAAACCTTCGGGCACGATTGCCGATTCTCCACGGTTTACTAGTTCACCCATCACTGTCGCCCCACTTTCCTCTTGTGGAATGCATCTTTAACGCATTTAGTTTAAAGCCTCGCGCGGACACGAATTGCTGTGCTGTCTGACATCTTCGCATGGGGCCTTGAGGTGGTTAAAATGTGGCCATAGAGACAGTTTTAATGAACCCCATGGGGGTGACGCGCATGGACAACAACACCTTGCTGTTCCAGGACAAAGGTTCGGGTAGGCTTAAAGACGTCAAGATCTACCCTAACCGCATCGAGGTGCTCAAGAAGGGCACTTTTGGTGGCAAGCACACCGAGATTGTTTATCTTAAGGACATTACGGGGGTCAGCAGGATCAAGGGCCGCGACGTTTTCCTACGTAACAGGCTGTTGACTGCCTGTGTCTTTAGTCAGAGCAGCCCCTCCCAAGCTCAGGAGTTCGTGAATGCGCTGAACATGGTGATGTAGCCGATAACGGTGTTCGGGCTAAGGTAAAAATCGGGGCGCAGAACGGTATTCTGCGCCCCCCAATTGAGTCGATGTGTCTAAAAGGCGGGCTTGCCTATTCGCTG
>CAJJZO010000237.1 GCA_905197585.1 uncultured Collinsella sp. | reverse complement strand
GTTTAAAAAGAAACACAGCCCAAAGGTGGCGCCCGAAATGACGGCAAGCAGGTTGCCGAGCATGCCCTCGGCGCTCAAATCACCTAAAAAGAAAAGTCCCATACCCGTAAAAGCAACCACCACGGAGGCAATCTTCGCAGGCGAGGGCAACGTGCGAGTTGCGAGCGATTGATACACGATAACGAAAATCATCGAGGTGTACTGCAGAACGATCGCGTTGCCGACCGTCGTGAGCTGGTTGGCAAAGTTAAACGTGGTGCCCGTCACGAAGTTGCAGACGGCCACAAGGACAATAAGACGGCTGACGCGAAGGACGGGTCTGCCGACGAGCAGGATAAAGAGCGCCATAAATATTGCCGTGACGGCACCGATCAAAAGAGCTGACTGCGAATTGGCGCGAACGAGGATGCCGATAAAACTCCACAAGAGCGCCGTGCCAAATAGATACATCGCCCCGCTCACGCCATTATCGGGTGGATTGTCAGATCGAATCACGAAGCACCTCCAACTAGCTTTCGGTAATAAAAAACGGCGACCGCAATGGGTCGCCGTTTCCCTTGGGGGCAAATAATAGGCCGGGCCCTTACGCCAGCACGCCGAAGAACGCGCCGATGATGCCCACGACCATGGTGGCAACGATCAGCACCATGGGGTTGATCTTCTTGGACAGCAGCCAGTAGTACAGCCAGAAGGCGATCATGCCGAGCATGCCGGGCATGATGCCGTCCAGGATGTCCTGGAGGGTCTGGGCGTCCTCGCCCGAGCCGATGGCCACCGGGATGCTGGCCCAGAACATGTCCTTGCACATGGCGCCCACGACCATGACGCCCACGATGCCGACGCAGGTCATGATCTTCTGCATGAGGCCGGTCCTCTGGGCCTCGTCCAGGAAGCCCACGCCCAGCTCGTAGCCCTTGACGGCGCCCCAGATGCGCAGCGCGAAGCCGGGGACGTTGTAGATGAGCAGGAAGGCGATGGGGCCGAAGGGGTTGCCGGCCTGGCACAGGCTGATGCCCACCGCGGCGGCGACCACGCGCAGCGTCGACAGGAAGATGGAGTCGCCGATGCCGGACAGCGGGCCCATGAGGGCGGCCTTGACGTCGTTGACGCTCTCGGGCTCGATCTCGCCGCGGGCGACCTTCTCCTCCATGGCCATCGCGATGCCGCCGACGAACGGGGCGAACTGGACGGTGATGTTGAAGAACGCGCAGTGGCGGTGCAGGGCCTCGGCGTAGTCGTCGGGGCGGCCGGCGTAGATCTTCTTGAGCATGTTGGCGACCATCAGGCAGAAGGCGATGTTCATCTGCTTGTAGTAGGTCCAGGAGAACTCCATGCCCAGGGCGCCGACGTTGACGGCGCTCTTGACGAGGTCGGAGCGCGTGATCTTGTTCTCGGGACTAGAAGTCATCGTCCTCATCCCCTTCCGCGGAGAGCTGGGGCTGGGCTCCGCCCAGGCCGAGCAGGTCGAACTTGTCGATGCCGATGATGATGGCGATCAGGGCGACGCCCAGGACGGGCACGTTGGCGTAGGAGCACAGCAGGAAGCCCAGGAAGTAGAACGGCACGAGCTGCTTGGTAAGCACCAGACGGCCGAGCATGGCGAAGCCCATGGCAGGCAGGATGTTGGCTGCGACGCCAAAGCCATCGAGGACGAACGTCGGGATGAAGTCGAGCAGGCCCTGAACGGCGTCGGCACCCAGATAGAAGGAGACCGAGCACAGGATAAAGGCCAGGACGACAATCACGAGACCGATAATCCAGTGCATAGCGTAGATACCCTTGAGGTTACCCTTGCTGGCAAAGACGTCGGCACGGTCGACCAGAAGGGGCATACCGGCGTTGACGACGTTCTTAATGGCCAGGCACAGAGTGGCGATGGGCATCGCGAGCGCGATAGCGGCCTCGGTGCTCTGACCCAGCTGAATAGCGAAGGCGCAGGCGAGCACACCGCCAATACACTCATCGGGCGGCACGTAAGCGCCGATGGAGATTGAACCCATGAAGAGCAGCTCGAGGCTCGCACCGATGGCGAGGCCGGACTGCAGGTCCCCGAGGACTATGCCGACGAGCGGGCACAGAACGATCGGGCGGAACGCATAGAGCGTACCGAGCTGATAATCGAGCTTACCGAAGGCAGCGATAAGTCCGATGAGGATCGCTTGAACAAGCATTGTTCCTCCCTTTGATCCCTCTTGGATCCGCGCGGCGATTCCCGACTTGTCAGCGCGCCCTTTTCCATGCCGACAATCGCCCAGACAGATCCAGCTTGTACCGGTGTGCTGTTAACACCTAAACCGGTGCAAATGATTTGATACCAATTATATAGTCATGCGAAAACTATTTAATACCAATCGCTCAACGGGCGTGTACTCCCGGTGAACGGTAGATGGGGGTAACGGGTAAAGCGTTTATCCGGTACGCCCACGAATAGGGGCGGCGCCGTGCGCGCCGCCCGTGGTTCCCAATTAGAGGGCGCTTAGGGCATCGACC
>CAJJZO010000236.1 GCA_905197585.1 uncultured Collinsella sp. | reverse complement strand
CCGCGGGCGCTTTTCGTTTGAAAAACCATCCCGCCAATGCCTTATCTGTATAGCCCAAATGAGCCGAGCTGCTAGAATATCGAACTGTATGGATAACTATCATTCAACCGTTATGGGAGGATACGTGAACCGCACCAAAATCGCGCAGCTCTACGCCGATGCCGAGTCGCTCGGCGGCCAGACTGTCACCGTCGCCGGCTGGGTCAAGTCCGTCCGCGACATGAAGAACTTTGGCTTTGTTACGCTCAACGACGGCAGCTGCTTCCGCGACCTGCAGGTCGTCATGAACCGCGAGGCGCTCGACAACTACGACGAGATCGCCCACCAAAACGTCTCGGCCGCCCTCATCTGCATCGGCACCGTCAAGCTGACCCCCGATGCGCCCCAGCCTTTCGAGCTTTCTGCCACCTCCATCGAGGTCGAGGGCGTCAGCGCCCCGGATTACCCGCTGCAGAAGAAGCGCGCAACCGTCGAGTTCCTGCGCACCCAGCAGCACCTGCGCCCGCGCACCAACCTATTCCGTGCCGTGTTCCGCATCCGCTCTGTCGCGGCTGCCGCCATCCACCGCTTCTTCCAGGAGCAGGGCTTTGTCTACGTCAACACCCCCATCATCACCACGAGTGACTGCGAGGGCGCCGGCGAGATGTTCCGCGTGACCACGCTCGACCCCAAAAATCCGCCCCTCACCGAGTCCGGCGAGGTCGACTGGAGCCAGGACTTCTTTGGCAAGCATGCGAGCCTCACCGTGTCCGGCCAGCTCAATGCCGAGAACTTTGCCATGGCCTTTGGCGACGTGTACACCTTTGGCCCCACCTTCCGCGCCGAGAACTCCAACACCACGCGCCACGCCGCCGAGTTTTGGATGATCGAGCCCGAGATGGCCTTTGCCGATCTGAACGACTACATGGATAACGCCGAGGCCATGCTCAAGTACGTCCTTAAGGACGTTATGGCCACCTGCCCCGACGAGCTCAACATGCTCAACAAGTTTGTGGACAAGGGACTGATCGAACGCCTGGACCACGTGGCAAACTCTGACTTTGCCCGCGTTACCTACACCGAAGCCGTCGAGATCCTGGAGCAGGCAGTCGCTGCTGGCCACCAGTTTGATTACCCCGTCAGCTGGGGCATCGACCTGCAGACCGAGCACGAGCGCTTCCTGACCGAGGAGCACTTTAAGCGCCCGACCTTCGTAACCGACTACCCGGCAGAGATCAAGGCCTTCTACATGCGCATGAACGACGACGGCAAGACCGTCGCCGCCGCCGACTGCCTGGTGCCGGGCATCGGCGAGATTATCGGTGGCTCCCAGCGCGAAGAGCGCCTGGACCTGCTCGAAGGTCGAATTAAGGATCTGGGCATGGCCCCCGAGCAGTACAAGTGCTATCTGGACCTGCGCCGCTATGGCTCCTGCAAGCACGCCGGCTACGGCTTGGGCTTTGAGCGCTTGGTCATGTACCTGACGGGCGTGGGCAACATCCGCGACGTCCTGCCGCACCCGCGCACCGTGGGCAACGCCGACTTCTAATCGTCGGACGCTAGCTCGCGTCGCCACACGCCAACTCTCATCGCACAAGCGTCTCTCGGCATCGGTCGAGAGACGCTTTTTTTCAACAGCATCCGTCAAGCTTTTGGCAAGCTTTTGGTCAGTTGAGCAGGGCTGTTGAAAACTCGAACCGCCGTTTGCCGACGACTACCGACCGCCCAGAGCGCCCTGCGCCCCTGGGAAAACCCCGCGTCCTAGGCTCCATACCGTTGCCACCCAAAACGGAAAGGACGTGGGCACCATGACCGAAACCGCTGTTGAAACCTACGACACCACGACCAGAGGCGCCGCCTCGATGGCAGCCTATCGCGCCGTTCGCATCCTGCAACTATTAAGCGAGAACACCGGCGAGGACAAGGCCATGCTTTCCGATGAGTTGATCCGGCGCCTCGCCCATCCCGACGACCCCGCCCGCATGCCCATTTCGGCGGCGCGGCGCAGCATCTACACCGCCATCTCCGCACTTCGCCATGCCGGATACGAAATTGAGTACAAGCGCGGCGTGGGGTATCGGCTCTTGACCCGTCCGCTCACCGACGAGGAAATCATCCGGCTCCACGGCATGGTCATGCGCAACCGCTCCACGCCCATCGCCATTCGAAAAAGCATGGCGCAGCACTTGGTCGCCATGGCGAGTGCCGACGTTCGCGGTTACCTCGATGCACCCGAGCCTTCTCCAAGTGCCGGCAGCAAATCCACCAAGGCCACGCGCACGCCCGTCAAGCGCATCGACACCTGCGAGCTCATCGAGCAGGCCATCGACCACGGAACCACGGTGAGTTTTGATATTTCGAGCGTCACGACACGCGGCGAAACCGAAGCAGCACGGATGACAGTCCGTCCCTTTGCCATCAGGCAACAAGACGGCATCTCGTATTTGCTGGGAACGGTCTATGACGCCCGAGGCGCCGATGACACGTTGCGTACCGTAGAGATTGGCCGAATGAGAAACG
>CAJJZO010000235.1 GCA_905197585.1 uncultured Collinsella sp. | reverse complement strand
CGCAATATATTTGATTGCCTGCTCGGGCAGTCCTGCGCAAGACGAAGGCCACATTAAGTGGCCTTCTTTGCGTGCGGAACTCGCGATCAATCAAATATAATGCGGGCGGGCACGCGGCCCTCTCGGGTTTGGGGCGCGACACACCGGACTGGGTTATCTGAATGAATATGGTGAAGGCCCCTTTCGGGGCCTTCTTTTTTAGAGGAATTCGCCTACTCGGTGGACTTCGGGTTCTAGGTCTACGTTGAATTGGTCTTTGACGGTTGCCTGGATGTGGCGGATGAGTTCGTCGACGTCGGCGGCGGTGGCGTGGTCGGCGTTGACGATGAAGCCGCAGTGCTTTTCGCTTACCTGCGCGCCGCCAACGGCGTGTCCTCGCAGGCCGGCATCCATGATGAGTTTGCCGGCAAAGTAACCCTCGGGGCGCTTGAAAGTGGAGCCGGCGCTCGGCATGTCGAGCGGCTGCTTGTCCTCGCGGCGCTGGCGGTAGTCGTCCATGTCGGCCTTGATCATCGCGGCGTTGCCCGGGGCGAGATTGAAAGTGGCCGAAAGCACGATGAAACCGTCGTCGGCAATGCGGCTCTTGCGATAGCCCAGGTTGAGCTCGTCGACATCGAACTCGATGATATTGCCGCTGCCGCGGGTGCCGTCGTCGAGCTGGCGAGCGGGTTTGTAGACGCGCACGGACTCCAGCACATCGGCCATGCAGGCACCGTAGGCACCGGCGTTCATGTAGCAGGCGCCGCCGACCGATCCGGGGATGCCCGAGATGGGCTCCATGCCGGTGAGACCGGCCTCGGCTGCCGCGGCTGCGACATCGGAAAGCAGCGCGCCGGCTGCCGCCGTGACGTGCGTGCCGTCGATCGTAATGTCGGAGAGGCCTTCGCCCAGCGCCACGACGACGCCGCGGATGCCCTTGTCGCCGACGAGTAGGTCGGAGCCGTTGCCCACGATGGTGAGGGGCAGATCGCAGCGATAGCAGGTATCGAGCGTGGCGACGAGGCCCTGCTCGGTATCGGGCGTGACAAAGACGTCGGCCGGGCCGCCGATCTTAAACGTGGTGTGCTCGCGCATGGGCTCGCTCATCAGTACGTTGTCCTCGCCGGCAACGCCAGCAAGCGCGCACAGCAGGTCCTCGTTAAAAAAGTCGTTCTCGTGCATACGAATATCCGCCTTTTGGTGGTCGTTGTCATCAATCGATTGCAATATACCCCACCCGGACGGATTTGGTGCGCTGGCGGCGATAAAACAGCCGTCTACCGGATTGGTAAAGTGTTTATCACCGAGGTAGAGGGGTAGTCGCTATACTTTCAAGAGATTGCGCGTAAACCCGGAAGGAGCGAGATGGCCAACAAAGTCACCCTCAAGCAGATCGCCCAGGAGGTGGGGCTTTCCCCCTCGTCGGTCTCGCTTGTGCTCAATAATCGGCCCTGTCGCATCTCGGAAGAAAACCGCAAGCTCATCAAAGAGGTCGCGGCGCGCAACCACTATGTTCCCAACCAGATCGCGCGCAGCCTGGTCATGCGCGAGTCGCGCACCCTGGGCCTTATCGTCCCTAACATCGAGAGCCGCTTTTTTGCCTCGCTCGCCGGTAGCCTGGAAAAGCGCTGCCGCGAGGATGGCTATGCACTCTTCATTACCAGCTCGGGTGGAAGCGCCGATGACGATCTGGAGCTGCTGCGCCAGCTGGTGACGCGCGGCGTTGATGGCGTCTTCCTGGTCGTAGGCGACGAGTTCTCCGACGACCGCGCCCTGCGCGAAGAAGTCAGCCATCTGCCTATCCCTGCCGTGATGGTCGACCGTGCCATTGAGGGGCTCGAGTGCGACAAGGTGATGTTCGACCACGAGATGGGTGGCTACATGGCCACTCGCTATCTGATCGAGCAGGGCCACCGTCGCATTGCCTGCTTGGTTAACGCGCGCCGTTCCAATACGGGGCGTAAGCGACTTGCCGGCTATGAGCGCGCGCTGCGCGAGGTTGGCTTGCCTATCGACGCGCGTTTGGAGTTTGAGAGCGAGTACTACATTCCGAGTGCCTATGAGGCCTCGGAGGCGGTGCTCGCAACTGATGCCACCGCTGTGTTCGCAAGTTCGGATAACATCGCCCTCGGTCTGCTCAAGCGCTTGCACGAGATGGGGAAGAGCATCCCGGGCGATATCTCGGTGGTGAGCTATGACAACTCGGCGGCCGACGTTCTCTTTGAGCCGGCGCTGACCGCGATTGAGCAGGATCCTGGTGTCCTTGCGGAGCATGCTTTTGGCTGCATGTCCAAGCGCCTTGCCGGTAGGGGCGGTAGACGTGCCGAAGAAGTCGTTCTGGAGCCGGCGCTTATCGTGAAGGGCAGCGTGCTCGATCTTACCGAATGTAGCTAAGCGTACTTGTTTGTTTGCATAGATTGCATGCGGAGTGTCCGCTATTTGCCGGCGGGGGGGGGGGGGGGGGGGGGGGGGGGGGGGGGGGGGGGGTTGGGTGGGGGGGGGGGGGGGGGGGGGGGGGGGGGGGGGGGGGGGGGGGGTGTGGGGGGTGGGGGGGGGGGGGGTGGGGTGGGTGGGGGGGGGGGGGGGGGGGG
>CAJJZO010000234.1 GCA_905197585.1 uncultured Collinsella sp. | reverse complement strand
CCCCCCCCCCCCTCGCCCCCCCCCCGCCCCCCCCCCCCCCCCACCCCCCCCCACCCCCCCCCCCCCCCCCCCCCCCCCCCCCCCCCCCCCCCGCCCCCCCCCCCACCCCCCCCCCCCCCCCCCCCCCCCCCCCCCGGCCCCTCGTCCGTAAACTCTTCCGCTGGGCGAGCCATAGACGCCGCGTACCGATACGGTAAAGTGGCGGCTTGAAATTGGTGCTATATTCAGCTTGAGTTGTTTAATGCTAGTACGGGAGGGTGATATGGGGCTGTTCAAGAAGAAAAACCCGCAGGATGCCTTTGATCCCGATGTGTTTACCATCACGGATACGATTTTGGACCCACCGCGGTTTACGTTTTTGCCGGCTATCTACCAGGATGCCACGCGCCGCAAGTGGGCCGTGCATCAGCGCGGCGGCGAGCCGAAGATTTTTGACTATGCGGATGTGCTGCAGTGCGAGATTGCCGAGACCGGAAATCCCGAGGATGTGCCGGAGGTTAGCAAGCGCGAACTGGCTCAGCAGATTTTGATTAATCCAGCTCAGGCTACCAAAAACAACGCTGCCAAGCGTAATATGTGCCTTGGTATGGGTGTCATCGTTGTCGTGCAAACCGGCAAGGATGAGATTTCGAAGCTTGAGATTCCGGTGACCGCGGGCGAAGTCAAGCGAGACTCCGGCCTATATCGGTCGTATCGGAACGTTGCGGAGCAGATCAAAGAAGCCTTCGACGCTATGGGGCGTCCGGAGCAATGATGCCCGCAGCATCAAGCGGTTGAGGAGCCTTGCCCATGTCGAGTGAACCATATGCGATTCCGCCCAAAGATCGCGCCTTTGAGGGCATTCTTTGGTATATCAAACATTATGACCTGCAGGGTGGTGACCGGCTGCCCGCCGAGCGTGTGCTCTGTGAAGAGCTGGGCGTGTCGCGCACGGCGTTGCGCGCTGCGATCACGCGTCTTATTTCGTGCGGAACTTTGGAAAGCCGCCGCGGTTCGGGCACCTATGTGTGTCCTCCCAAACCGCTGAATATCTTTCAGGAAACATGGAACTATACGCAGGCGGTGGAGAGGGTTGGCTCAAAGTCGACCGCGCGCCTGGTTTGGTCCAAGGTCGTGTATGCCGATATCGATCTTGCCCAAAAAGCCCAGATCGACCTGGGCATGCCGCTCTTCTGCATTCGGCGCGTGCGTGTGGTCAACGGTTCCCCGGCATCGATCGAGACGGCTTACGTCAATCTGTCTTTGTGCCCCTCGCTTCCCGATCACGATTTTGAGCAGGAAAGCCTCTACGACGTTTTGCTCAAGGAGGGGAATGTCCATGTGACGCACGGCAAGGAGCATATTTCCATCAGCCGTCTGAACGCCGACGAGGCCAAGTTGCTGAATGCTCAGGAGGGCACGCCGGTGTTTTACAAGGCTTCGCACGAGCGCGACGAGACCGATGGCTTTGTCGAGTATTGCAAGTCCGTGATTCTGCCGACCAAGTATCGTTTTGCCGATAACGGCGAGGCAGACGGCGTTGCGACGAAGGTGGGTGTCGAATGGCTGATGCAGTAGAAGACTTGCCGGTTTACAAACAAATTCGCCGCTGCATTGCGGAGCGAATCGAGCGCGGCGACTACCCGACGGGCTCGATGATTCCGTCCGAAAACGAGCTGGCCGAGGAGTTTGGCACGACACGCCTGACAATCCGAAGCGCCATGGACGAGCTGGTCAAAAGTGGCCAGATTCGTCGCGTGCAGGGCAAAGGCGCCTTTGTGGGACACAAGTGGTTTGACGAGCACGAACGCAAGGGCGGCTTCCGCCAGTCGGTTTTGGCATCGGGCGCGACGCCGTCGGTGCGCATCCTGGCGCGCTCCAAACGCTACGCCGGCCCGTATTATGCCGACTTGTTTGGCATCGCCGAGGACGATCTGCTTTACTCGGTGCGCCGCCTCAACTGCATCGATGGTGAGCCCGTATCGATCGAGATGACACTGATTCCGTGCCTGCTGTTTCCGGGCATCGAAGACGTGGACATTTCGGTCTTCAGCCTGTTCGAGACCTACGATATGTTGGGACGCAAGCCAGATCAGTCGGTAGAGAAACTCGATATCGAGGCGCTGGGCGCACGCGATGCGAGTTTGCTCAATCTTGAGCCGGGCGATCTGGCGCTCGTGCTGGAAGGCCTGACCTATGACTCGAGTGGGCAGGCAATCGAGCATGCCAAGTCTTTTACCCGCGGCGACGCCGGCGGATATACCTACAACTATTAGCGTCTAGAGCGTCCCTGCGCATGGCGGGGGCGCTCGTTTTTACGGATATATGTCGCTTGACCGATGAGCGGCAAAAACTGACCGTCTACCGAGAGGGGAGGATGAAATCATAAAATCGGTATTAAAAACGGCTAACCTGTAATCGTTCACTGGTATTAAGAACCTTTGAATTGTTGAGCTTGGGGCCAAGATGTCCACAAGGTTAAGCGGTGCGACGGGGCGGCAAGCCCGTTCATTCCGTGCGACAATTCAAACTGCTCGTGAAAGGAGCGGGAATGAAGGAGACCGAGAAGATCGAGATCATGCACTTCGACCAGGAGGGCTACCTCGAGGACGGCAGGAACGTCTACGA
>CAJJZO010000233.1 GCA_905197585.1 uncultured Collinsella sp. | reverse complement strand
CTATAATGCAAGCCCAGTAAAAACACGATGAACCGCAAGGCGAAAATCGAAGGATATGCATACGATGTCGCAAAACGATCGAACTCAACTGATTCCCGATCCGCAGCAGCCGAACAGGCACACCGGCGGCGTTCAGTCGCCGCGTCCTATCGCGCCGAGCCACCGTCAGCAGCGTAGTGCAGCAAACGCTTCCCAACGCCCGAACCAACAGCGACAACAGCGTCAACAACGTCAGCAGCGTCAGGCAAACGGCAATGCGCCCAAGCAGCCCCCCACGCACGCTCGAGGCGATCGAGGCCCCGCGCGCAAGTCCCCCGAGAACAATAAGTCGGGCAAAAAGACAACGCTCTTTGTCGTCCTTGGTCTAATCGTCATTGTCTATATCGTAGGCGTCGTAGCGTTTTCGCAGGTAGCCTACCCCAACACCACCGTCGCCGGCGTCGACGTCTCGTTCTCCCACGCGTCGTCTGCCGCCACCCAGGTCAACTCGGCATGGAAGCACTATAAGCTCACCGTGACAGGCGATGACTTTAGCTGGACCTATCAGCCCGAGTCCGATGAACCCATCGTCGACGGCGAAGCTGCCGCAAAAGAAATCATCAGCCACAATGAAGCCTTTGTATGGCCGGTCCGCCTTGTGGAATCCTTAAGCGGCAAGACCAAAACAACTGCTACCTCCAACGAAGTCGATCTTGATCAAGACGTCGACCTGTCCATGCTCTCCAATGCCTTTGACCAAAAGAAGTTTGAGGAGGACCTGGGCGCCGCTATCGACGAGTTTAACGAGGGCCGTTCGGGCACGTTCGAGGCCAATAGCTCCTATGACGAGCAGGCCGGCAAGTTTACCGTCGAGAAGGCGCGCTCCAACGAAAAAATCAACCGCGAGCATGTCATTAAGTATGCCGAGCTCGAGCTTGCCTCGCTGACCGAGACCGTAGATCTTTCCAAGCTCGGCAACGATGCCTATGAGCCGCTTAATGGAACGCTGACCGATGATCAGATTCAGGCCGCATGCGATGCTGCCAACAACTTCCTGGGCGTCAACGTGACCCTCAAGCTCAACGGCGAGGATGCCGGCAAGGTTGATGGCTGCTCCGTGTTGCAGTGGATCAGCTTTGCCGATCCGGCCAACCCCACGCTCGATACGTCGCAGATCAGCAGCTGGGCAGCCGAGCTCGCCAACGGCTTTAATACCGTGGGCTCCACTCGCTGGTGGACGCGCGCAGATGGCAAGCAGTGCGCCGTCGAAGGCGGCGACTTTGGTTGGTCCATCGACAGCAGCTCGCTCGCCAAGCAGGTCGAGGACGCCATTAACAACAAGCAGACCGGCGAGATCGAGATCAAGTACTCCCAGAAGGCCGATACCTTTACCGCAAAGGGAGAGCCCGACTGGAAAGCGTATATCGACGTCGACCTGTCCGAGCAGCACGCGCGCTACTATGACGAGAGCGGCAATATCGTGTGGGAGGCCAACTTTATTTCCGGCAAACCGGGCGAAGACGCCACCCCCGAGGGTGTGTGGCAAATCAACAGCAACGACGGCGGCAGCACCCTGATCGGAGCCAAGGACCCCGAGACCGGTAAACCCAAATATGAGAGCCCGGTGAGCTACTGGATGCCGTTTGAGGGCAACATGATCGGCTTCCACGACGCCACCTGGCAAAACGACAAGAGCTTCGATAACGCCGAGTCGTACAAGTGGTGCGGCAGCCACGGTTGCATCAACCTGCGCCTGGCCGACGCCAAGGCACTGCACGATTGCATCAAAGTCGGCCTGTGCGTGGTTGTCCACTCGTAGTGCAACGCGCGCATTCCTACAACGTGGAACCGCTGCGACCAATCTAACAGTTCCGAAAGAAACCGTCCTATGCGCCCGCCCCAACCGGTGGGCGCATATAATTATCGAGATTCTTTCTATAAAGGAGACGCTATGCCGAATGTCCCCACGATCACCCCGGGCCCAGATGATACCGAGCGCACGCCCGAAGGTGCCACCGAAACGTTTCCTCTGATTACAAACGTACATGCCGACAAGCAGAGCGGACGCGCGAACGATACGGCCGAGATTTCCGATGAAGAGGCATATGCCAAGCTCAAGGCAAAGCGTGCCGAACGCCGACGCAAAAAGCTGATTCGTCGCGGTATTGCCGCCGGCGTCGTGGGTGCCGTCGCGCTCATTGCCATTGTTGCAACCCTTGTTATCAATGTGCAGCCACAGGGCGCTAGCGGTCCTGTGACCGACATGGTGACCGAGGGCACGTTTACCACAACGGCCGAGGCGAAAGGCCAGCTCAAACCCATTTCGTCCTCAGTGGTCTCCCCTTCTGTCGACGGCACGGTCGATTCTATCAACGTGCAGGCAGGCCAATCCGTCAACGAGGGCGACGTGCTTATGACCATTAAAAACGACGAGCTCGATCGCAACGTTGCCGAGGCGCAGCGTGCAGTTGCTGCCGCTCAAGAAGACCTCGCCAACGCGCAGAAAGCCGCAGCTGCTGCGCAGGCCACCCCAACGACGGACGTCGAGGGAGCTTCCGCAGCGGCTGGCGTCTCCGCCGCATCAGTGGACACGAACGCCGTATCGGCCGCGCAGCGCAGCCTCGCATCAGCCCAGGCAAACCACGACCACGCGAACGCCCACGCCACCACTAGCCCCGTCACCGCC
>CAJJZO010000232.1 GCA_905197585.1 uncultured Collinsella sp. | reverse complement strand
CCTGCTCCTTCGGAGCTGTGGATAAGGGGGCTTCGTGCTGCGGAATGCATTCAGAGGGAAACCCATCGGGTCTTTTCGTCCCCGGTTTTCGGCGGATCAGCCGCTGGGTGAGGGTGGTGCTTGGGGCGACGTGCAAAAAACGGAGTTTTCAGCAGCAAAAGATTGATGCATAAGGCCATAGCCGGCTTTCGCTGCCTTTGTTGATGCCTTTGCACGCTAATTGGGGCCTTGGCGATGCCCGTATATGGCTGGTTTCTCGCCGCATGCTATCCAGATGGGACGAGTCATGAGGACTATCTACCTTTTGAAAGACTTTTGACACCAAAATCTTATCCCGCGATGCTGAATACTCGCAAAAATGCACGCTCCGGAGGGTACCACCCTGTTACGGCTAGAAATCCATGCGCCATTTTATGCAATTAATTAACGCATTTATGCAAAATGGCTTACGTGCGTACGTCTCGGGCTAGATGTTTGCCTCGGCGCTGCGTAAATCATCCTGTCTATAGTGTCTTTGACAGGCAGCCGCGGTTCCCTTTGGGGTCGCGGCCGTTTTGTTGTGGGTCAAATATGAACGTTGTGTTAATGAGTCGGTGGACGGTGGTGTTTTTCGGTGAGCGGCGTATCCTTCCAACGGTTTATCTAGTGTGTCAGTTGAAAAGGAAGAGGGCGCTCGTCATTGTTTGAATGTGAACTGCCGTTTGACCACAAGACGTTGCATCTGGAGCTCGAGGATAAGAACTTTGCGGGTGTGATGGAAGGTCATCAAAACGAGTTTAAGACTACAAAATCGCAGGAAGAGCTGGTGGAGGAGTCGCTTGCCAACCCTTATGGCTCGCCTTCGCTCGAGGAGCTTTGTGCTGGCAAGAAGGATATTGTCATTATTAGCTCCGATCATACGCGTCCCGTTCCCTCGCGTGTGACGATGCCTATTCTGCTGCATCACATCCATTCCGCTGCGCCCGAGGCTCGAGTGCGTATTTTGGTTGCTACGGGTATGCACCGTCCGTCGACGCACGAGGAACTCGTCAACAAGTATGGCGAGGAGATTGTTGCCAACGAGGAAATCGTTATGCACGTCGCGACTGACGACAGTATGATGAAAAAGATCGGCACCCTGCCTTCTGTTGGCGAGTGCATCATCAACAAGATTGCCGCCGATTGCGATCTGCTGCTTGCCGAGGGCTTCATTGAGCCGCATTTCTTTGCCGGTTTCTCTGGTAGCCGTAAGTCCGTGCTGCCCGGTATCGCTAGCTACAAGACCATCATGTACAACCACAACGGTCAGTTTGTGAACGATTCTCATTCGCGTGCCGGCAACCTGTGCCACAACCATGTGAGCGAGGACATGTTTGCCGCTGCCGAGATGGCTCACCTTGCCTTTGTGCTCAACGTGGTGCTCAACGGCAAGCACGAGGTCATCGGCTCCTTTGCCGGTGACATTCACAAGGCACACGAGGCTGGCTGCGAGTTCGTGAAGAGCCTTGCCGGCGTTGAGCCCGTCGAGTGCGAGATTGCCATCACCACCAACGGCGGCTACCCGCTCGACCAGAACATCTATCAGGCCGTGAAGGGCATGTGCGCTGCCGAGGCCACGCTTCCCGAGGGCGGCGTGATTATTGATGTCGCCGGTTGCGCCGACGGTCACGGTGGCGAAGGCTTCTATCACAACATCGCCGACAACGATCCGGCGGAGTTTGAGCGCGCCTGCATCGACCGTCCTAAGGACGAGACCCTGCCCGACCAGTGGACGAGCCAGATTTTCGCCCGCATCCTGGCGCATCACCCTGTGATTATGGTCACCGACCTGTGCGATCACCAGATGCTCAAGGATATGCACATGACGCCGGTCAACACCCTCGATGAGGCGCTTAAGCTCGCCTTTGAGATGAAGGGTGCCGATGCCAAGGTTGCCGTCATTCCCGATGGCCTGGGCGTTGTCGTCGCGCAGCACAAGTGCACGGCCCAAACGAATCGTTTATAACCGACAAGAAAGATAAGGTTTTATGCTTACCAAACTCCTCTGCGAATTCGGCGCAACGGCCCTCATGATCATCTTTGGCGTGGGCGTACACTGCGATACCGTGCTTAAGGGCACCAAGTATCAGGGCTCCGGCCACATGTTTGCCATCACCACCTGGTCTTTTGGCATCTCGGTCGCTCTGTTTATCTTTGGCGGCGCCGTGTGCATGAACCCCGCCATGGTGCTTGCCCAGTGCATCGTCGGCCTGGTGCCGTGGAGCAGCTGCATCCCCTTCATGATTGCCGATATGCTCGGCGGCTTTGCGGGCGCCGTGATCGCGTGGTTGATGTATGCCGATGAGTTCAAGGCTTCCGATGGCGTCGTCGACCCCATTGCCCAGCGCAACATCTTCTCGACCAACCCTACTACCGAGGGCACGAACTATGCTCGCAACTTCTTCTGCGAGGCCATCTGCACCTTCGTGTTCATCAGCGCCATCCTTGCCGCTGCTAGCCGCGCCGGCGAGAACGTTCTGATGCTCGCCATCTGCGTCGGCCTGATCGTTTGGGCCGTTGGCATGGGCATGGGCGGCATCACCGGCTTCGCCATGAACCAGGCTCGTGACCTTGGTCCTCGCATGGCCTATCAGGTGCTGCCGATCAAGAACAAGGCTGACAACAACTGGAAGTACGGCCTGCTCGTTCCTG
>CAJJZO010000231.1 GCA_905197585.1 uncultured Collinsella sp. | reverse complement strand
CATAGAAGGCGCTCGCGTTCACTTAGGCCTCGTCGGTCTCGTGCGGGGTAATGGCCTCGACGGCAGAGACTGCCTTGGGCAACATGCCATCGGGCAGCGCGGTCTCGACCTCGCCCTTATCGCAGGCCTCGGCGAGTGCCGGATTAATGGGAAGCTGGCCCAAGATGTCGAGGTTATAGCGATCTGCGACCTCGGGGAGCTTGCTTTTGCCAAAGACCTCGATCTTCTTGCCGCAGTCGGGGCACTCGATATAGCTCATGTTCTCGACAATGCCCAGAATGGGGACGTTCATCTTCTCGGCCATGTTGACCGCCTTGGCGACGATCATCGAGACCAGATCCTGCGGGCTCGTGACGATGACGATGCCGTCGACGGGCAGCGACTGGAAGACGGTGAGCGCGACATCGCCTGTTCCCGGAGGCATGTCGACCAGCAGGTAGTCGATGGGGCCCCACGAGGTCTCGCTCCAGAACTGCCTAATGGCGCCCGCGATGACCGGACCGCGCCAAAGGACGGGGTCGGTCTCGTTTTGGAGCAGAAGGTTGGAGCTCATGACCTTGACGCCGTGCTCGGAGATTTCGGGCAGCATAAGGTTGCCAAGGGCATGGACGTGGCGTCCGCTCATACCGAACATCTTGGGGATAGAGGGACCGGTGATGTCGGCATCGAGGACGCCGACCTTGTGGCCGTGACGGGCAAGCTCGGTGGCGATGGCACCGGTGACAAACGACTTGCCGACACCGCCCTTGCCGGAAAGCACGGCGATGACGCGTTTGACCTCGGACAGCGTGTTCTCCTCAAATTGCGACGGCGACGTTTGTCCGCCGGCGGCCTGTGCGTGCTCGCAACCCATGTATGACTCCTTTGTATATGTTGGGGCCGGGGCCCCGTGATGTGACACGAGCGTCATTGTACCCTCGTTTGCGAGCGGGAGCCATTTACGATGCATTTGGGCCGAGCGTGCTTGCAATACGATGGGTCCAAGCGAATGGGCGGGCTTACTGAACTTTGCTGGCGAACTCGAGGTATTGCATGCGCTGCAGCTTGTCGATCGTCGAGGCGTATGGGCTGTCTTCAGATTCCAAGTCGTAGCGCAGCCCGTCGGCACCAAGGTAGCCGGCGACATTGATGGTGGGCACATCTGACCTTGTTGCAAGCAGAGCCTTTTGATAGTCGGTGAGCGGGGCGCCGATCTTATTAAGGGTAATGGCTGCAATCTCGTTTGCCCCGACGGTGTCGTAGACGTTGAGCTCGGTATTGCCGGCGATTTCATAGTTAGCCCAGACAAAATATGTCGACTGATAGATACGGAAAGCGTGGCTTGCCGTATCTTCCTGGGGGTACAGCTCGTCGTTGAGAGTCGTTGCGGCGCTCGGCTGATGGTCGCCAAAAAAGACAAGGACAACCGGTCTGCCGATATTGCGGAGCTCGTTGATAAAGTACTCGAGGTCCCGGTCGGATGCGTTGATGCAGGTAAGATAGGTGTTGAGCGCGCTATTGGCACCCTCGCTGGCTCCCTCAACCCAATAGTTTGTCAGCTCCTCGGCGGGAACGGTGCCATAGTCGTAGCCGCCGTGATTTTGCATCGTGACGTCAAAGATGAACTGCGGGGCTTCGTCGGTTCTAAGCAGGTCGAGTATCTTGTCGTAGGTGACGTAGTCGCATACGCCGGCATGGTAATAGGACGCACCTTCGAAATCGCCGATTGAAAGAAAGTCTCCAAAGCCCAGCTGCTGATAGATTTTATCTCGATGGTAGTTGACGGGGTTTTGCGGGTGCATAGCCGTAGCGGTATACCCAAGCTCTTTAAGGTCCTTTGCCAGGCTGTTGACGCCATTCATCTGATACAGCTGATAGGGGATTTTGCCCAATCCAACAAAGGCCGTTGTCGCTCCGGTCAAAAATTCGAATTCGGAGTTCGCCGTTCCGCCACCGGCGACCGAAGCGAGCATGGTGCCGCGAACAAGTGTGTCGGGAAGCGAGTTGTAGAATGCGGGGCCGGTGTACCCGGCCGCCTGGAGCTGCTCAAAGCACGAAAGGTCGCTAAAACTCTCATTCATGACGGCAACAATCGTCGGCTTGATTTCATTGAACTGGGCAACGGCCGCCGCGCGCTGCTCGCTCGAGCCATACGTGCTGTCGTAGGTGGCGGCGAGCTCCTGCTCGATGCTCTGCGCCTCATCGGGCGTATAGTCTTCGGGCTTCTCAATGGGCAACTCGTTGACCATTTCGGTGAACGAAGTGATAAAACCCTGAGACGCATACGTGGTGATGGGCTGCCAACGGTCAAATCCAAAATTCAGCGCCTGCTCCAAGTCGATGCTGGAAAAGCCCGAGAGCCCCACAACGGTCACTAGCAGAAAAGCGCAGAGGTTAGCGGCGATTGCGGGGAAGACATGGGTGGGCGTACGGAGCTTTCTCGGTCGGATAAGCGAAAGAAGCCCCAGGGAAATCTCCAGCAGGGCTAGAGAGGTTACGATTCCGGCGGTAAAGGTAAACTCGTATCCCTCGCTCACTTCCATTGCGGTGCCAAGGGCCAAGATATCGCTTGGCAGGATGGCCTCGCCTTTAAACGTTATGACGAAGTGCTCGGCAATGCCAAGGATGCAACAGGCGACGGGCACGAGGGCCATGACGCCTCCATGACGCTGTCCCAGCAAATAAAGGGAGAGC
>CAJJZO010000230.1 GCA_905197585.1 uncultured Collinsella sp. | reverse complement strand
GAGAGCTTGGACTCCTTACCCGTCATGAGCTTTTTGATGTTCGCACGATGGGCCCACACCACAGTAATGCCGATCAGCGCCATGCAAAACTTAAGTCCGAGGCTGCTGTACGGAAAGACCGCGCAGGCAGCGATGGGAAGACCGATGGCCGCGGCAAGCGAGCCCACCGACACAAACTTGGTGATGGCGACGGCCACGATAAACATGCCCAGCAGCGACAGGCCAATAGGCCAGTACCAGGCGAGGATGACGCCCAGACCAACTGCGATGCCCTTGCCGCCATGGAAGTTGAGGTAGGGCGAGAAGATATGGCCCCACACGGCTGCCAGGCAGATGACGCCGAGCATCCAGTCGCCGGCGGCACCGGGGGCCATAATGCTCACGGGGAAGCCATAGCCCAAGTCGGCAATGAGCGGACGCGCGATAAGGACGCAGATGGCGCCCTTAAGGCAGTCGAGCAGCAGCGTGAGCGCGGCCACCTTGGGGCCGGCCACGCGCAGGGCGTTGGTGGTGCCGATGTTGCCGGAGCCCGCCTTACGAATGTCCGTGTGGTTGAACACGCGGCCCAGGATCAGACCAAACGGAATCGCCCCGATAAAGAACGAGACCACGGCGCAGATGGCGGTCAGCAGAATCGGATTATGCATCCTTTTGCTCCTTCTTCCTAAAGAAGAGTCGAATGGGTGTGCCGGCAAAGTCGAAGGTCGAGCGCATGCGGTTCTCCACGTAGCGCTGGTAGGTGTCGTTGACCAGATCGCTGTGGTTGACGAAGAACGTGAACGTCGGCGGGTTGACGCCTGTCTGGGTCACGTAGTGCATACGCAGGCGGCGCTTGCCGTCCACCACGGTATGACCGAACTCGCGCAGGTCGGTGAGGAACGTGTTGAGGCGCGAGGTGCTGATCTTTTGCGAGCGCGTCTTCTCGGCGGCGTCTACCATTGCCCAGATCTTCTCGATGCTGCGGCCGGTCAGGGCCGAGATGCGTAGGTACTGGGCCCAGGGAGCCATAACGCCCAGACGGCGGTCGATGGTCTCCATGCAGGCCTCGCGCTTACGGTCGTCGTCGAGCAGATCCCACTTGTTGAGCAGCACAACGATGGCGCAGCCGCGCTCGATGGCCAAACCCATGACCTTCTGGTCCTGCGCGGTAACGCCCACGGAGGCGTCGACGACGAGCAGCGCCACGTCGGCACGGTCGATAGCGCGCAGGCCGCGGACCATGGAGTAGTACTCGATGTTCTCGTACACGGTGCTCTTCTTGCGAATGCCCGCGGTGTCGACCATGCGGTAGTGCTTGCCGTTGCGCTCCACGACGGTGTCGATGGCGTCGCGCGTGGTGCCGGCAATGTTGGACACGATGGAGCGGTCGGCGCCCAGGATGCGGTTGAACAGCGAGGACTTACCGGCGTTGGGGCGGCCGATGATGGCGACGTTCAGCGCGTCGGGGAACTCATCGGCGACCTCGTCCTCTTCCTCCGGAAGCAGGGCCACGATATCGTCGAGCAGGTCGCCCGTGCCATGACCATGCAGGGCCGAGAGCGGCGTGGGCTCACCGATGCCAAGCGAATAGAACTCCCAGATGCTGTCGTTCTCGCGATCGGGGTTGTCGAGCTTGTTCACCAGCAGAAAGACCGGCTTGTCGCAGCGCTTGAGCATGCGAGCGACCGACTCGTCCTCCTCGGTGACGCCGGTGCGGCCGTCGACCACAAACAGGATGACGGCGGCTTCCTCGGCGGCGGCGAGGGCCTGGTCACGGATGGACGTGGCGAAGACGTCATCGCTCTTGAGCGGTTCGATGCCGCCCGTGTCGACGATGGTGAACTCGCGGCCGTTCCAATCGGCCGTGTGGTACGAGCGATCGCGCGTGACGCCGCGGGACTCGTGGACGATGGCGTCCGAGGTCTGGGCCAGGCGGTTAACGAGCGTGGACTTGCCCACGTTGGGGCGTCCGACGACGGCGACGATAGGTTTCATCTGCTCTCCTTTAATGGGTAGGGTCAGTGGAAATGTTAGGGTCCGCGGGCATAATGCCAAGGATATGCTCTAGGGTATCGAGCAGCTCATGCGGCATGGTCGACACCACATGAACCTCGGCGCCGCGACTGGTAAGGCTTGCGAGTAAATCGTCACGATGATACTCGTCAAGCGTCATGCCGTCAGCGTTGAACATGAGCTTAGGCACAAAGAGCATAAACCCCGACAGATCTTGGGGCAGCTGCTCCAGAATGTCACACGCGACGATGAGGCCGGTCACGTCCACGTTGCCGCCAAAGTAGCGGTTCTTGATGGCTGTGACGGTGCCGGCGAGACCATACGGCGACTCCACAAAGCGCGCCACGGTGTCGCGTGCGCTGGCGCCCGAGAGGCACAGCAGGTGCTGGCCACGGGCGGCGATGGCCTCGCGGACGCGGGCCAGACGCTCGGCGTCGGCGGCAAGCACGTCGTCGGTCTCGTCCAGATACGAGCGGATCATGCCAATGCCGTCGTAGTACTGCGTGTAACCGTCGTAATAGTCTGCCTCGGGAGTATCGATGCCGGCGTCCAGATAGAACTCGTCGCTCATCTGGAAGGTGTGGCGGCCAAAGCGCTCATAGGCGCGGTCCTGGAACGGTCGAATCATGGCGATGGTCTCGCGCGCTAGCTCGGGTTTGTCGCTGTAGGACCAGCTAAAACGGTTCTG
>CAJJZO010000229.1 GCA_905197585.1 uncultured Collinsella sp. | reverse complement strand
TCGTAGGGATCGGCGCCATCGTGACGATTCTCGACATCGTGCTGCTAACGGGGATGTAATTGGGATGGCGTGACTGTCCAGATATAACGTCTTAATCTGTAACACGTGAGACCGTTTTAAACCGTCAGATAAATCAAAAGGGTCCCGGCCGAGAATTCGACCGGGACCCTTGGACAGAGCTATGTTCGGCTTTCGCCGTGTGCCTGCGAGTTACTCCTCGACGAGCTCAAACTGATCGGGACCGACGCCGCAGACCGGGCACACGTAGTCCTCGGGCAGCTCGGGCGTGTCGACCTCAACCTCGTAACCGCAAACGGTGCACACAAACTTATACGTCTTCTTCTCCTCAGCCATGATGTTCTCCTCTCGAACGTGACTGCTGGTGTACTTACTTATTAGTATATATTCTCAATAATATAATGCAAGTATTTTTAGAACATTTCTAGCCTTGATACGACGAGGCTTTGGGCGGCGTCTTGCCCTTTAGCACCTTGTGATAGTAGTCGTACGTCAGCGGCGTCTCGTCGCTCAGGCGCTCGGCATCCTCGACCTCGCCAATAAACAGCAGATGCGTGCCCACATCCACAGTGTCGATCAAACGGCAGCTAAACAGGGCCGCCGCGTGCTCGGGCACATAGGGCATGTCCAGAGCCGTCTCGCGGGTCTCGTATTTGGCAAACTTGTCATAATCGCTGCTGGTGCGGAACCCAAAGTTACCGATGTAGAGCATGTCGGCCGTCTGATCGATCACGGTCAGCGCGAACGCTTTGGCCGATGCGATGACGCCCGAGGTGACATTGTCCTTGTTCACGGCAACCGAAATACGCGGCGGCATGGACGTCACCTGCACTGCTGTGTTGATAACGCAGCCGGCACGCAGCCCGTCCGCCGCGGCGCTCACCACGTACAGGCCACTCGGCATGGTAAAGAACGCAGTTTTGTCCATAACGATCACTCCCCTAGCTCGGGTTGGAACCTCATGAATGTATGTACCCACAAAAAAGGCGGCACCCATAACGGACGCCGCCTTTGAGACATATGTGTCAGAACAGTAAGAAAGATGAGACGCCCGCAGTTGCGGTGAAATAGGGACTGAATAGCCCCTCAAACAGGCAAAACAGTCCGTATTCCACCGCAACTTATACAGAGTGCCTAGCGGTTGCGTTCCTTAAGGGCGCGGTCGATCTCGCGTTGGACATCACGCTTGGCCATGTCCTCGCGCTTGTCGTAGAGCTTCTTGCCGCGACCCAGACCCAGCAGCAGCTTTACGCGGCCGTCGGTATTAAAGTAGAGTTCCAACGGAACCAGCGCATAACCACGGTTGCGAAGTTTGCCGTCAAGAAAGTCGATCTCCTTGCGGTGCAGCAGCAGACGACGCCGACGATCGGGATCGCGATTCCACACGCCGCCATGGCTATAAGGGTGGATATGCAGTCCGACGAGCCAGCACTCGCCGCCACGAATCAGCGCAAAAGTGTCAGTGATCTGACAGGCGCGCTCGCGAATCGACTTGACCTCGGTGCCGCTCAGCTCAATACCGCACTCAAACGTCTCATCGATAAAGTACTCGTGATGTGCCGAGCGATTCTTGGAAATGAGTTTGCGCTCGCGCTTACTGGGCATCGCCGGCCTCCTTGGCTCCATCGGCGTTTGAGCCCGCAGCCTCACGCTTTGCCTTGCGCTCGGCATTGAGCTCGGCATCGCTCTCGCGCACCAGTTTGATAATCGCCGCGCAGGCCTCCTCGCCCACCAAGTCGCGAGCACGCACCGTCAGGCGCGTCGCCTCCTGCTTGTCGCCGTCGCTTGCAGCATCGGTCGCGCACATAATCAGGCAGATGGCAATCTCGGCCGAAGGCGAGGTCGGCACGCCTTGCAGGGCCAGTTCACCCATCACGTGGTCGTCGCTCTCATCAGCGGCATCCGGATAGGTGGTATGGATCTTGTTGAGCAGGCGCGTCGTATGCGCATCGTTGGGCGCCAGGCGCAGCGCCAGACGCGCGCAGCCCACGGCAGCCGAAACGTTCTCGGTCTCGGGCTCCAAGAAGTACTGACCTAGATTGGCGTAAGCGCGGGCGGCGCACTTGCCATCGCTTGCACGCTCCAGCACCGAGAACGAGAGCGATGCCCATTCCTGCTTGTCCTCGAGTGCGCGGAACAGCTCGGCCAAATCCAAGCGATAGTTGCAGTTCATGGGGTCCCAACGCACAGCCTGCATCAGGGCATTACGAGCGCTCACATAATCCTGCTGGCGAATGTAGGCAAACGCCATGTCAGAGTACAGGCGGTCAAACGGCACCTCGACCTGCACGAGCTCGCGCGGATCCTTCTCCACGCGGCGATAGGCCAAGCGCTCAAACTTGCTATCGAAGCTAAAGTATTGGCGCTTCTCCTCCGTCTTGCACTCAGCGTCGATATACTCCTCGGCGAGCTCCACCAGACGCTCCAGCAGCGGCGTCGCCGTAGCCAGGTCGCCCTGCGCCAGATAGTTCTCGGCATACGTGATGTCTTGCAAGCTGATGGGCAGATCCATGGCTACTCCTCGATCTGAGCGAAACACGGCAGGCGCCGTATATACGGTCAATACACAAAACCCGGGTCTCTTACGAGGCCCGGGCGTTCAATTTTGGTAGCCCGTACCAGATTCGAACTGGTGATCTCCGCCTTGAGAGGGCGGCGTCCTAAACCGCTAGACGAACGGGCC
>CAJJZO010000228.1 GCA_905197585.1 uncultured Collinsella sp. | reverse complement strand
GGGAAGGTGCAGCTCGTCGATCTGGTCCTGCGTAAAGCCTTCCTGCTCCAGGCGGGCACGCACAAAGGCCGTCTTGCGGCGCGAGCCCAGACAGCCCAGGTAGGCAGGCTTGGCGCGCATGGCCTGAATCACCACGTCGATATCGGACTTGTGACCCGCCGTGGCCACGACCACCAGGTCGCGCGGGCCGATGGGGCACAGCTCGCTCAGGTTCTTGTAATCGACCAAGCGACGATCGTAGACACCGGGCACCCAATCGGGGGTCAGCGTGCCGGGGCGGTCGTCGCACGCCACGACGGCAAAGCCCGCCGCCGTGAGCACCCGCGCCGTCCCCGCGCCCACGTGGCCGCAGCCAAAGATATAGGTCAGGCCCTCGGGGCAGAGCGTCTCGATGTGCGCCGCGGGAATCTCGGAGGCGGCGTTGGTGTAGGTGACCTTACTCCCCTCCTCCACCAGCGAAAGCTCGGGGCAGCCGGCAATGGTATGGCGCGATGCCTCGCCATGGTACTCGACCACATCGCCCTCCAGGGCCTGAATGACAAACGGTTCAAAGTCGATGACGAAGTCGCCGATACGTCGATACGTCAAGACGTCGGCAATTTCCTGGAGCAACGGTGCCTGGATCGCATCCAGATGCAGATAGCACAGGCAGATGGCTCCGCCGCAGATCATACCGGTATCGGAGTTCTCGCCGCCCATGGTGTAGCGGACCAGACGCGATTGCCCCGCGGCCAGCAGCTCTCGCGCCTCGTCCAGCGCAAAAAGCTCGATCTTGCCGCCGCCGATGGTGCCCGCCTGGCTACCGTCGGCAAAGACGGCCATCCAGGCGCCCACGCCGCGCGGCGACGACCCCGCCGTGCCGGCCACGACCACGAGCTCGCACGTCTCGCCAGCACGCAGGGCGACAAGCGCCGCATTCACAACATCGAGCTTTTCCATTGCCGCCTTCTATCCTCTAAAGATATCGGTGAGCATAGCGAGTGCCTCGAGCACGCCGCCGCCGACCGACGTCGCCTTGTCCGAAATGTAGTTGATATAGCTGGCATCGCCGCGCGGATCGACATCGGCGCATTTAAAGCCCTCGGTCACCTGCACGCCGTTCGCCAAAAGCCCGCGCAGACAGCCATCGATCTGCGTGCACATGGGCGAATCGCCCGCGTAGCCAATCACGTCTCCGGCGCTCACGATGTCGCCGATTGCGCGGTCGGACCGAAACACGCCGGCGGCGGGGCTGTGGATAACACGCTCTTTGCCATATCCGGCGATGACGCCCGGCACGCCCGTGTTGGGCTGGGGTGAACCTTGGGTAATGACACGGCCCAGGAAATGCCCGCGCATGGTTTCGACCACGGCGTCGCAGTCAACCGGCGCGGTAAAGCCCGGCCCCACGGCGATGACGGCAGGCGCCATGTCGCGCGTGGTACCCAGGTTGCGCTTAGCCAGAATCGCGTCGACCACGGCAGCGGGTTTCAGCTCGCCGAGCATCTTGGCCTGGGGGTCCACCACAACGGCGACGTCTCCAGCCTCGGTAATTGCAAGCGCCTCTGCCGGCGTCTGTGCCAAGCGAGCGCGAATGCCCTCGACCTCGACCTCGCCCAAGCGAATAGCCTCGCAAAAACTGATTGTGCGGCGGATGCACGTGGGAACCGCGATATCGGCCATAACGACCGACACGCCGGCGCGCACCAAGCGGGCGGCAACGCCCGTGGCGATATCGCCGGCGCCGCGAACATAAACGAGCATTCCCGGGACACCTCCCTGTGCTACGGTTTGAGCAGAGCAAATGCGGTTCGACCGCTACTCCTCTGATGATTATTTATTATCACAGTATTATACGGCGGTGAACAGATGGAAACGGTTAGCGGCAATCTTGCCTCGGCGCTCAGGATCGAGCCGGGCATTACCGCGATTATCGGCAGCGGCGGCAAGTCGACCTTGCTAAAGACGCTGGGTCTTGAGCTTATGCGCGCTGGCGGCCGCGCGCTCCTCTGCACCACCACGCATATGTTCCCCGTCGCCGGCGTGCCGTGGGACGGGTCGAGCCGTCGCCTGGACGCCGCGCCTTGGAAGCCGGGCGCCTCGCATGTCCCCGGTTGCACCTGCGAGGCATGCGCGGGCATGAGCCGCGGAAGTATCTGCCAGGCGGGTGTTTTGGACCCGGAGACGGGCAAACTCTCCTCCCCTGCCGAGCCGCTCGACCAGCTGGCGCAACGCTTTGACTACGTCCTGGCCGAGGCGGACGGCAGCAAGCGGCTCCCGCTCAAGGCCCACGCCGCCTGGGAGCCGGTGATTCCCTCTGGCACGGCCAACATCGTCTGGATCGTCGGCGCCTCAGGGCTCGGCAAGCCCATCAACGAAGCCGTCCACCGCCCCGAGCTCTTTTGCGAGCGTTGCGGCTGCGAGCCCACCGACATCGCCACACCCGAGCGCGTCGCCCAGGTGCTCAATGCCGAGATGCAGGCGCTGGGACTCAGCACCGCACGCATCATGCTCAACCAAGTCGGCACGCTCAGCGACCCCACGATGGCCGACCGCTTCGAGGCAGCTCTCGACCGCCCCGTCGTCGCCAGCAGCCTCAAGTAGCCGGCCCCATCTCCTCAGTTGCGGGGGGGGTAGGGGCGGGGTTGGGGCCCGCCGGCGCCCCCCCCCCCCGGGTTGGGGCGCCCGGCGGGGGGGGCGCGGGGGCGGGGGGGGGGGGGGGGGGGGGGGGG
>CAJJZO010000227.1 GCA_905197585.1 uncultured Collinsella sp. | reverse complement strand
AACCGCTACTATAAGCTACTAGGCAACCTTAATGTTTTTAATTTAATTAATCCTTTTTAATTGAGATTAACTAGAATAAAATGAAATTAACCCGAGACGCTAAAGGAGGGCATTGTGGAATACCTCGAAAACCCGTTTACCCCTAGTTTTGGCGAAGTTCCTGCCCATCTCGCTGGCAGACAACAGATTATTCGGGATTTGGACCGTGCCTTCTTGAGCCAGCGCAGGCGCCCAGAATTAACCTCGATCTTCTCAGGCGCGCGTGGAACCGGTAAAACCGCTCTCATGTCGTCGCTCGCGACAAGGGCGGAATCCCACGGCTGGATTGCCGTAAAGACGACCGCGCTCCCGGGAATGCTTGAGGAAATCGAGCTTGGGGCGAAACGTGCTGCCGGCCATCTTATCGACCCGTCCAACCACTTCGAAGTCACCGGTCTCGGAATTGCACCGCTCGGCAGCATCGAGGTCAGTCGCGTTCACGATGCCTCAACCTGGCGTTATCGCATGAGCGACATCATCGACCAGCTCAACGAGGCGGGCGCCGGTCTGCTCGTCACGGTTGACGAGGTGGACCCGACACTCGACGAGATGATTCAGCTCGCAGCGACGTATCAGCACTTTGTGACCGATGGGAAACGCGTCGCGCTGCTCATGGCGGGACTTCCCAACAACGTATCGACGCTACTGAACCACAAGACGGTCTCGTTCCTTCGCCGCGCCCAACAATATCATCTGGGCCGCATTGCCGACTATGACGTGCGCGAGGCCTTGATTCGCACAATCCAGGAAAACGATCGCCTGGCAGATGCTGAGGGAATCGATCGAGCCGTTCGCTCGATCTCTGGTTTTCCCTTCCTATTGCAACTCGTAGGCTACCGTGCCTGGGACCTCACAAGCGATTCGAAGGAAATCTCGTCACGCGACTTTGACCTGGGAATCAAAATCGCGCGCGACGAGATGGACGACCGAATCCTCGCGGCAACCTATCGGGAACTCACGGCAGAGGACAAGCGATTCCTCATCGCCATGCTCGATGACGAGGAAGAGTCCACCACCGCTGACCTTGTCGAGCGCCTTAAGCGTTCGCCGCAGCAGGTCTCCCGCTACCGACGCCGCATGATAGACGCCGGCATCATCGGGGAGCGAGGACGAGGGCTCGTCGCATTTGAATTGCCATTCTTCCGCGACTATCTCGCAGCTCAATGCGTGAAATAGGTATCAATGCGACAAAGGGACTGTCCCTTTGTCGCATTCGGTTATAGATAACGTCCGGTAATGCTCTTGGAGCAGGCCGCGATGTCCCCCGGCGTGCCGGCACAGACGATTTGCCCGCCCGCATCGCCACCGCCCGGGCCCATGTCGATCACGTAATCGGCGTTACGGATAAGGTCGAGATCGTGTTCGATCACGATAACCGTGGCGCCCTTGGCAACAAGGCCGTCGAACACACTCAGCAACACCTGAACATCGAGCGGATGTAGGCCGATCGTGGGCTCGTCGAATACGAATACGGCATCGTCCTGCACGCGGCCCATCTCGCTCGCAAGCTTAAGGCGTTGTGCCTCGCCACCCGAGAGCGCCGGCGTGGGCTCACCGAGCGTGAGATAGCCCAAGCCCAAGTCGTGCAAGGTCTGCAAGCGCGCCTGGACTTTTTTGAGTCCCACCGTGGCGTCGAGGGCCTCGTCCACACTCATGTCCATGAGCTGCGGCAACGTAAGCAGACTCCCGTCCTTGCCCTCGCGATGGATATGCGAAGCCGTGTCTGCATAACGCGAACCGCGACATGCCGGGCAGACAATCTCGACGTCGGGCAAAAACTGCACGTCGAGCGATATCGAGCCCGTACCGTCGCACGTAGGGCAGCGCAAAGCGCCAGTGTTATAGCTAAAGGCGCCCGCCTTGTAGCCGGCTGCCTTGGCCTCGGGCGTACGGGCGAAGGCGCGGCGCAGCTCGTCATGGATGTCGGCATAGGTCGCTACCGTCGAGCGCACGTTGGCGCCGATGGGCGTGGCGTCAATCAGGTTGGCGCGTGTGATACCCTCGGCGTCGATCCAGCGCACGTGGCGTGGCAAGCGCTCACCAGCTGCCTGCGCCTTAAGCGCCGGGATGAGCGTCTCAAGTACCAACGTCGTCTTACCCGAACCCGAAACGCCCGTCACCGCGACAAGGCGGCCGCGCGGGATATCGACTTCGAGCGGCTTGACGGTATGGATAGCATCGGTTGCAAGGTGGATATGCCCCTGGTCGAACATTTCCTCGTCAGTCACCTGCGGACGCAAGCGCTTGGGCTCGGCGCGCAAAAACGGCGCGATACGGCTGCCCTGCGATTGCTCGACCTCGTCTACCCTACCAGCGGCGTTCACATTGCCGCCGCCCGCTCCGGCAACGGGGCCCATCTCGACCAGATAGTCGGCTTCCGCCAGCACGCGCGTGTCGTGATCGACAACAACCACGGTGTTGCCGTCATCCACCAAATCGCGCATCACGCCAACCAGACCGTCAACATTGGCGGGATGCAAGCCGATCGAAGGCTCGTCCAGCACATAAAGCACACCCGTCGATCGGTTGCGCACCACGCGGGCGAGCTGGACGCGCTGGCGTTCACCCGTGGAGAGCGTGGCGCCGGCGCGGTCGAGCGAGAGATAGTCAAGCCCCAGGTCGACCAGACGACGGGCCGCGCTCAAAAACGAATCGCATATATCCGTCGCCATGGGCCGCATCTCGATTGGCAAGGGT
>CAJJZO010000226.1 GCA_905197585.1 uncultured Collinsella sp. | reverse complement strand
CCAGCATGTCCTGGCTCCGCTGGTTCAAAATGGCGTTGAGGACATTCCCGGAGACGTTGAAGGTCATGGACCAGGCGCAGGGGTACAGATTCATCTCATGGAGATCCTGGTGGTTGTAGAGACTGGTGAGGATGCGGCGGGAGGCGGGGTTGTGCTTCAGGTCGTACAGCACCCGGTCCACCTGGTCCATCTCCCCTTCGGGATACTGGTGCTTGATGGAGAGCTGATAGCCATAGGCCTTGCCGATGGAGCCGGTCTCGTCGGCCCACTCATCCCAAATATGGCTGTTGAGGTCATGGACGTTATTGGACTTCTTTTGATAGATCCACAAAATCTCGTCCATCGCAGACTTAAGCGCCGTGCGGCGCAGGGTGAGCGCAGGGAACTCCTCGCGCAGGTCGTAGCGCGCCGTAACGCCAAAGTTTTTAATGGTATAGGCAGGGGTGCCGTCCTCCCACACCGGACGGACCTTTTGGCCCTCGGTGGTGGTGCCATGGTCCAGAATGTCGCGGCACATGGATACAAACTGTTGATCAGCCTTGCTCATTGACCCTCCTGTCAGTCGCCTATAAGCGATTTTTATTGTAGCCCAGGCGCGCACAGCCCCACAGCCCAAACATAAGCCCTCATTTTCTGACATATGACAGAAATTCCTTGCGCAAATCCCCACGTTCGCTATTCTATTGTTGACATATGTCAGATTTGGAGAGTGTATGGCAGGAAGACGCGAAAAATTGCGCCGTGTTGGGATCATCCCCGAATATCGTTGCTTTACCCCCGACGGCCTTGCCAGCGGAGACGCTATCGATATGACAGTCGACGAGCTCGAGGTCTTGCGCCTATGCGACCTGGAAGGCCTCAATCAGGAGGAAGTCGCCCAGTGCATGGGCATTGCCCGCGCCACGGTGGCGGCAATCTGCAGCCGCGCGCATCGCAAGGTGGCAAACGCACTGGTCAATGGACGGGCGATCGTCATCGAAGGCGGAAACATCGCGTACTCCCCCATCACCACGACAACGGCCGCATGGCCAGCAAAGGAGGCTGACACCATGAGGGTGGCAACGACGTACGACAACGGCAACATCTTTATGCACTTTGGCCGCAGCGAACAGTTCAAGATCTATGACATCCAGGATGACAAGGTGCTCAACGAGCAGGTCGTAGGCACCGGTGGCACCGGCCACGGCGCCTTGGCGGGCCTGCTTGCCAACGGTGGCGTTGACACGCTCATCTGCGGCGGCATCGGCGGTGGCGCTATCAACGCGCTTGCTCAAGCCGGCATCACGGTATACGCAGGCGCCCAGGGCAGCTGCGACGCTTGCGTCGAGGCCCTTATCGCCGGCACGCTTGCACAGAACGGCGAGGCCACGTGCGGCTGCCACGGCCATGACCACGAGCACGCACATGAGCATGGCGAGTCCTGTGGTTGTCACGGCCATCACGAGCACGAGGGCCACGAGGGCTGCGGCTGCCACTAGCGGCACGGCACCGCGAACTCGGGGCGCGACACAGAACGCAACCCAACAATCAAAGCCAACAACAAAGGCCACCCGGTAGCTTCCGAGTGGCCTTTGCCATATCAAGCTGAAATTACAGCCCTATTTCTTATTACGCATCTGCGCTTCCATTTGACGCAGCAGGTCCATATCGGACTTGGGGCCGCCCGTTCCCAGGCCGCCCATGCCGCCCAGCCCCATGGCATCCAAACCGGGAATATTGGGCATGCGCATCTTTTTGCCCTTCTTACCCTTCTTGCCCTTCTTACCGCCGGCCTGCGCCTGATTGGCCATCGTGCGCATGCGGCCCATCATCTTATTCATCTCGCCCCACTGCTTCATAAGGCTATTGACCTCGGTGGGGGTCACGCCGGCGCCCTTGGCGATACGCGCGCGGCGCTGGCCGTTGATGATGGAGGGGCGAAGGCGCTCCTCCTTGGTCATCGACATGATGATGGCCTCGTTCTTATCGAAGATACCTTCGTCCAGGTTGCCACCCATCTGGTTAAGCGCACGCTGGCCACCGGGAAGCATGCCCAGAATGCCCTTCATGCCGCCCATCTTCTTGACGGCCTTCATCTGGTCGAGCATGTCGTTCATGGTGAAGCCCTCGCGCAGCATGCGCTCGGCAGCCTCGAGCTGCTCGGCGTCGGCCGCCTCCTGGGCCTTCTCGATGATGCCGACAACGTCGCCCATACCCAGAATGCGCTTGGCCATACGATCGGGGTAGAACGGCTCCAGCGAATCGGGCTTCTCGCCCATGCTCACAAACTTGATGGGCTTGCCGGTCACCTGGCGCACGGAAAGCGCGCCGCCGCCACGGGCGTCGCCGTCGAGCTTGGAGATGATCACGCCGTCAAAGTCGGTGCGCTCGGCGAAGGTCGAGACGACGTTGACGATATCCTGACCGGTCATGGCATCGACGACCATCAGCACCTGATCGGGCTTGACGGCCTTCTTGATGTCCACGGCCTCCTGCATCATCTGTTCGTCGATCTGAAGACGTCCGGCGGTATCGACGATGACCACGTCGCGCAGGTGATCGACGGCCTCCTGGATGGCGCCCTTGGCGATATCGACCGGGTGCGCACCGTCGCCGCGGAAGACCGGTACGCCGATCTCGCCACCGAGCGTGGCCAGCTGGTCGGCAGCAGCGGGACGGTAGACGTCGCACGCGGCGAGCAACGGCGAGCGGCCCTGCTTCTTGAGCAGGTAGGCCAGCTTTACGGCCGCCGTGGTCTTACCGGAGCCCTGCAGGCCCACG
>CAJJZO010000225.1 GCA_905197585.1 uncultured Collinsella sp. | reverse complement strand
CCGTCACGAGCTTATGGTGTGCGAGCACTGATTGCTGACCGCGGAGGGCGTCTGCGCCACCGATGCGACGGGACAGGTTCGTTGCCGCGACTGCTTGCGTCGTCGGCAGGTACGCTATCTGGTCGAGCGTGACGGTACACGTCTGCCAGTTGCCATTGACGCATGCGGCAGGACGAGGATTTTCCTGTCGTAGGTGCTGCGTCGCGTCAGTTTGTTATCATAAGAGAGTTTATGGACTTCCAGCACCGCCGTTTTCGGCGAGGGTGCTATAGCAAAAGGAGGATACCCAATGCTGTCTGTTGACGAGCAAATGCGTATCATCACCTCGGGCGCCGCGCAGATCGTTCCCGAGGCCGACCTTCGCAAGAAGCTTGAGAAGGGCGAGCCCCTCAACATCAAGCTCGGCGTCGACCCCACCAGCCCCGACCTGCACCTGGGCCACGCCGTGCCGCTGCGCAAGATGCGTCAGTTCCAGGACCTGGGCCACAACGTCACCCTCATCATCGGCAACGGTACCGCGTTGATTGGCGACCCTTCGGGCAAGAATTCCACCCGTCCGCAGCTTTCGCAGGAGCAGATCGAGGCCAATGCCGAGACCTACGTGAGCCAGGCCATGAAGATCCTGGATCCCGAGAAGACCACCATCGTGCACAACGGTGACTGGATCTTGTCGATGGATCTGGCCGGTCTGCTGCAGGTGTGCTCCAAGTTCACCGTCGCCCGCATTCTTGAGCGCGATGACTTTACCAAGCGCTACCAGTCTCAGACGCCGATCGCCCTGCATGAGTTCCTGTATCCCGTGATGCAGGCTTTCGACTCCGTGCAGATCAAGGCCGACGTCGAGATGGGCGGCACCGATCAGCTCTTCAACCTGCTCGCTGGCCGTGAGCTCATGGAGAAGATGGGCATGGAGCCGCAGGTTGCCCTCACTCTTCCGCTCCTCGAGGGCACCGATGGCGTGCGCAAGATGTCCAAGTCCTATGGCAACTACATCGGCCTGACCGACGCTCCCAAGGATATGTTCGGCAAGACCATGTCCATCCCCGACGAGATGATCGGCAAGTACTATCGTCTGGCCAGCTCGCTCACCCCGGCCGAGGTCGACAAGATCGACGCCGCCCTGGCCGATGGTTCTGCCGACCCCTACGAGCTCAAGCGCGCTCTGGGCCGCGACCTGTGCGACACCTACCACGGCGCCGGCGCCGGAGACGAGGCTCAGGCCGAGTTCGACCGCGTGTTCAAGGAGGGCCAGCTTGCCGACTTCCCCGAGAAGCATGTCGAGCTGACCGTCAACGACGAGGGCCAGATCTACCTCGCCGGCCTGCTCAAGGACTTGGGCCTTTCGGCGAGCGCCGGCCAGGCTCGTCGCGATATCGACGGCGGTGGCGTCAAGATCAACGGCAAGGCCGTGGCTCCCAAGAGCTACAACATCGATCCCAGCGCCCTCAAACTGGGCGACACCCTCTCCGTAGGCAAGCGCAAGGGCTTCAAGTTGGTCTAACGAGCGAGTTGACCTCACAAGTGCAATAAGGCCGCAGCCGGGAATCCCGACTGCGGCCTTTTTGGTTACGACGATCCCATGGGGACGGAGGGATCATTTGGCGGTGCCGTTAAGCGGAGAGGCGTATTGTTGACCCATCGTTTGGGCATACAATGGCTATTGGTTTGCTGCGGTGAAGGTCTGTCCGCTCCGCAGCTTTTTTCTACGGTTAAAGGAGTATGTATGTCCGTTGAGGTCATGAGGTCTGTGATCGAGGCCGCCGAGGGCCGCGTGCCCGTCGACACGCTGTTTACCAATGCGCAGATCGTCGACGTGTATGGCCAGCGTGTGGCGCCCGGCAGCGTTGCCGTCAAGGACGGTGTGATCGTCGGCGTGCTCTACGATGGTCGCGACGATGTCGCTGGCACCTACGAGGCTGCCGAGGTTATCGACTGCCAGGGTCGCTATCTCGCTCCCGGTTTTATTGACGGGCATCTGCATATCGAGTCTTCGAACATCCGTCCCGCCGAGTATGCTCGCATGGCCGCGACGCGCGGTACTACCACCGCCATTGCCGACAGCCACGAGATCGCCAACGTGGCGGGGCTCGACGGCCTGCGCTTTATGATCGAGGACGGTCGCCGCGCGCCCATTTCCATCAAGTACATGATGCCCTCATGCGTGCCCGCGCTGCCCGATGAGCAAGCGGGCGCTGTGATTACCGCTGCTGACATGCAGGCGTTTTTTGCCGAGCATCCGGGCGACGTTTTTGGCCTGGGCGAGATGATGAACCTGCCGGGCGTCTTTATGGCCGATCCCGAGACCTGCGCTCGCATCGATGCTGCCAACCAGACGCCGTCCAAGCAGGTTGACGGTCACGCGCCGCTCGTTGCCGGCAAGGACCTCAACGCCTATGCCGCAGCAGGTATTATCGCTGACCATGAGTCGACGATTCCCGAGGAGGCACTCGACAAGCTGTCTCGCGGCATGTACGTGATGCTGCGCGAAGGTACGTGCAGCCATGACCTGGCCAACCTGTCGCCGATGCTGCTGGAGAATCCTGCCCGTGCCCGCCGTTGCTGCTTTGCGACTGACGACTGTGCTCCCTTCGACGCGCTTGCGACCGGCATGATCGATAACGCCTGCCGCGTGGCGATTGAGGCCGGTATCGACCCCGTGGTCGCTATCTCTATGGCGTCCCTGTCCACGGCCGAGGTGTTTGGCCTGGACCACGGTTGCCGCGACCCGCACGAGCTGCGTGGCGCCATCGCCCCGGGCAAGCGTGCCG
>CAJJZO010000224.1 GCA_905197585.1 uncultured Collinsella sp. | reverse complement strand
GCTTGCTGTCGGCGGCCGACATCTTGAGCATGCCGACGTTTGTCAAAATAAACGAGCCAAAAACCAGCGGTAGGGCGGCCCCGCTCATCATCATGCGCGCAAACGACATGGTGCTCGTAAAGTAAGCACCGGCGCCCATGGCGCAAAAGCCCAAAAAGATCAGGGCAGACATGGCAAGGTTGTACGCACGCGGCGACATCTCCTTGGCACGGCTTGCGCCGGTCTCAATGGGGCCGTTCTGATAACCCTGGATATCGTTCATAATATCGTCCTTTCAAAAGCGCCGCGACAGCGCCGTAGGTGACAAGATTCCTGCCATTGTACCCGAATGCCGCGCGCTCTTACCTGCGGCGCCCGCTCTCGAGCGTACGGTCGAATGCCCACACCCACCAACGCATCAGATGGGCCTGCGAGCCATCCGGTCGCTCGCGCGCCTGTTCTTCCAGATACAGTTCGGTCGCATGCCCACCAAAACGAACCTTATACGTTGCCGTACGAATGCCGTGAACCGTTAGGCCAAAACCGGTGGACGAGACAATCTCGTCGATCGTAAAACAGCGACCGTCGACCCAGCAGACGGTAACCGGCACGACTTGTCCGCCCGCGAGGATGCGGGCCACGACGTCCACATACTGCTTGTGCACGCGTCGAGTTTTGCCATCTGTCTGTCGATATTCCATGCCCCTATTATCGAACGCATGTTTGCATGTTGTAAAGCGAACAGACTGTGGTTTTGGGATGTTGGGGCGCGCACACATGTCCTCATGGCGTGCTAGCAAAAAGAACACCCGCGGTCAACAGGGCTAATATTCAATGTTAGTGCCAAAAAATACACTTCTCCCATCAGAACTCGGTAAAGAAACCCGCAGGAGGTGATACGATTTATCATGTTTTTGTAACGTGCCTGCAACCTTCGAGAAAGCCCATATATGGACGTAACGTTCTCAGCCTTCCTCGGCCAACTTGTGTCGAACCCAGTCCTTGCCGTCACCGTGCTCCTCGCGCTCGGCGCTATCTTCGTCAACGGATGGACCGACGCGCCCAACGCCATCGCGACTTGTGTCACCACGCGCTGCATGCCCGCCCGCGCCGCCATTCTCATGAGCGCCGCATTCAACTTTTTGGGCGTGCTCATCATGACGCATTTTAATGCCAGCGTCGCCAACACCATCTCGCATATCGTCGACTTTGGCGGAAACAGCACCATGGCGCTCGCGTGCCTCTGCGCGGCGCTGTTCTCCATCGTCGTCTACGGCGCCACAGCGTCGCGTTTTGGCATCCCCACCTCGCAAAGTCACAGCCTTATCGCCGGCCTGACCGGTGCCGCTATCGCCCTCGGCGGCGCGAGCAGCGTCAACGTCCACGAGTGGATGAAGGTCATCTACGGCCTGGCGCTCTCCATCGGCCTGGGCTTTGTCATGGGCTGGGTCCTGTGCAAGCTCGTCTCGATTCTTTTCGCCGCCGCTAACAGGCGACGTGCCAACGTCTTCTTTAAATATGCTCAGATCGCAAGTGCCGCGGCCATGAGCTTTATGCACGGCGCGCAAGATGGACAAAAGTTTATCGGCGTGCTCTTTTTAGGTGTCGCCTTTGCCAGCGGACAGACGAGCGTCGGCGACGCCGGCATCCCCATCTGGATCATGCTGCTGTGCTCGGCCACCATGGGCATCGGCACCAGCGTGGGCGGTGAGCGCATCATCAAGTCTGTCGGTCAGAGCATGGTCAAGCTCGAAAAGTACCAGGGCTTCTCCGCCGACCTGGCGGGCGCCGCAAACCTGCTACTTGCCACCCTTACCGGCATCCCCGTATCCTCCACGCACATCAAAACCTGCGCCATTATGGGTGTCGGCGCCGTCAAGCGCCTCTCGGCCATCAACTTCGGCGTGGTCAAGGACATGATGTTCACGTGGTTCTTCACCTTCCCCGCCTGTGGACTCATCAGCTTTGTCATGGCCAAGCTGTTCATGATGTTCATCTAGTCAAACCGAACGTCCATCCGGACCGCAATACCTCGCCCACCCGTCTTCGCCTCGAAAGGACCCACTCATGGCAAAGAAACCCGATTCGTTCTACTTTGACAACTACGTCGCTTGCGCCGACCTCGCCGTCCAGGCCGCAGAGCTGCTCACCAAGATTTTTGAGAACTTTGACCCCGCGCAGATCCACGACATGCTCGAGGAGATGCATGCGATTGAGCATACGGCCGACAAGAAGCACCATGAGCTCGAGGATGCCCTGCTCACTGCCTTTATCACCCCGCTTGAGCGCGAGGATCTGGACCTGATGAGTTGCGCGCTCGACACTGTGCTTGACCGCATCGAGGGCGTCGTGCAGCGCGTCTACTTCACCAACATCCAGAGCATCCACCCCGATGCCATTGTCATCGCCCACAAGGTGACCGACGCCTGCCGCGCCATGAAGGACCTTATGGTCGAGCTGCCCAACTACCGCAAGTCCAAGACCCTGCGCGAGCTCGTCATCCAGATCAACACCATCGAGTCCGAGGCCGACGAGCTCTACATCAACGCCATGCGCAACCTGCACGTCAATGGCAAGGATCCGCTTGAGGTCATCGCTTGGCGTGACGTGTACGCCTTCTTGGAGTACTGTGCCGACTGCTGCGAGAATGTGGCTGATGTCGTGGATTCGATTGTCATGAAGAACAGTTAATTGGGGGTACGTGTCCCGGCGGGGGGGAGGGGGGCGGCGCCGGCGGCGCCGAGTCTGTCCGGCGCACGGTGGACGTGGGAGGGAGTAACAACGCATCCGGCCGGGCCACGCCCGACGGCACCCCGGGT
>CAJJZO010000223.1 GCA_905197585.1 uncultured Collinsella sp. | reverse complement strand
ACAGGTGGTGATGGGCACGTTAAGGCCGGCGCAGAACACGCCGAGCATGCCAAGAGCCGCCAGAAAACTGGGGTCGAGACCGGTGAGGCAGCCGATCCAGCCACCGAGTGCCTCACCGATGCCAAACAGGGGCGTGACCTCGCCGCCTTGGAAGCCCGCGCCCAGGGTAAGCGCTGTGACGCCCAACTTGATGGCTGCGTCCGCCAGGGTGGTGTTGCCTGCAAATCCGGCGCCGGAAAGCCACGTGGAAAGGCCGGCGTAGTCCCAGGCGTCGAGGAGGGCATAGGCGGCCAAAACCACGAGTGCGCCGATGAGTGCGCGAACAAGGTAATTGGTGATAAAGCGACCGTACAGGCTCTTGACGGTTCGAACCGACCAGGCAAAGAGACGTGCCGTCAGACCGAAGATGATGGCGCTGATAACAACGATGACAACCGTCCGTGGTGTCATGGTGGGAACGCTGGCGATGACATTCGCTTCGTACTCGGTACCCAGGGCGAGTGATGTAAAGTAGCCGGTAAACGAGGCGACCAGACAGTAGATGCCCGCGGTGTAGTCGATCTTGCCGATAAAGCACATTTCCATGCCAAAGAACGCGCCGGCAAGGGGCGAACCGAATACGGCGCCAAAAGCGGATGAGATGCCGGCGAGCATGAGGTCGTGGTGGTCATGCTTTTTGAGGTGGGCGAGGCTCGAGATGTTGCTGGCGATGGTGCCGCCAATCTGCACCGCGGCTCCCTCGCGACCGGCCGACCCGCCCGTTAGGTGCGTGAGCGTGGAGCAGACGAAGGTGAGAACGGCCATGCGCATATGGATAAGGCGTGTGCCCAGGGCGGAGTCGATGACCAGGTTGTTACCTCGTTTGGCGGCAAGGCCGTGGTTTTTGTACACCCATGCGGTGGCAACGCCCACAACGGGAAGCAACGCGTAAATCCACACGTGGTGCTCGCGATAATCGGTCGCGATATTCAGCGAGGCCAAAAATGCCCAAGCGGCAACACCCATGGCGAGCGAGACGATGACGACGAGCGCGAGCAGTTTGGCGCTTGCAAACAGGTTGCGGGCGTTGCGGCGTGTGTCGGCGGCCAAGAGCTGCTCGGAGCGGGTGAGTTGACGCCTGCCGGCCATGATGACGTCGCTAAGGGAGAAAAAGCCGCCATCGTCGAGCGGCTGGGAATGATCCTGCGCTTCGTTTGCGCTTTCGGGTTTGTTGTTATGAGCCATATATTCCTCTTTTAGGTTGCAACGCAAGCATTATAAAACGCGGCAAGCGCGACGAGCCGGTGGGTTGGTTTCCATTCTGTTTCGCGGCTTGCGGCCGACAGGTGTATTTGCGGGTACAGGCCAAATCGCGGTCGCGCGTCGGGGATTATACTGAGACAAGCATAAAGAATCGGCGCCCCTGTTGTGCGCCGTGGCATTAAGGGGTGCATATGGCAGAGAAACTCATTCCGCTGGAGGACGCGCAGTCGATTGTTCTGTCGCATGTTGCTCCGACCGATCTCGTCGAGATTCCCGTGTGGCAGGCCACCGGTCTCCCCTTGGCCGAGGACGCGGTGGCCGATATCGACATCTCGCCGTTTGCCAACAGCGCTATGGACGGATATGCCGTGCGCTCGGCGGACTTGGCGCAGGCGTCTGGTGAGACGCCGGTGACGCTCGACGTTATCGGACACGAGGCTGCGGGCCATGTGTTTGAGGGTGCTCTTGGCCCGGGCGAGACGGTCCGCATTATGACAGGCGCGCCGGTGCCCGAGGGTGCCGACGCCGTAGTGAAATACGAGATCGTCGAGGTGCTTGACGGCGATGGCAACGAGGGCTCGCACGTCCGCTTCTCGGCGCCGGCCAAGGTGGGGGAGAACGTTCGCTCTGCCGCCGAGGAGGCCCATGCCGGCGATGTTGTGATACACGCCGGCGAGGTCGTGGCTCCGGCGGGCGCGGGCCTGCTGGCAAGCGCCGGTTACGCGAGCGTGAAGGTGCACGCTGCCCCACGTGTGGGCATCATCTCGCTGGGCACGGAATTGGTCGCACCGAGTAAAGTACCGGCGCGCGGTCAGATTCGCGATTCCAACTCCTCGGCGTTGATGGCCGAAGCACTCGATGCAGGAGCCGAGCCCGTGTTCTACGGCATTGCGCCCGATGATGAGCAGGCGATTGCCGATCTGGTGCATCGCGCCGTGCAGGAGTGCGATTTTGTCATTACGAGCGGTGGCGCCTCGGCGGGCGACTACGATTTCGTGACGGCGCTCGTCCGGCGCGAGGGCGAGGTGCTGTTTGACCGCATCTCGATGCGTCCGGGCAAGGCCATCACGTTTGGCTTGCTCGGGGGTAAGCCCTACCTGGGGCTTTCAGGCAATCCGGCTGCGGCGTATGTGGGCTTTGAGATGCTCGCCCGTCCGGCGATTCGCAAGATGCGCGGCTTTGCCGAGGGTCCGCGTCCCGTGCAGCAGGCGACGCTCACACACGGTGTGAAAAAGCGCCAGGACCGACGCCAAGACGCAGAATTCGGCGCTGCTCGGCACGATGCAGCGGGCCAACTGCCTGCTGCGTATTGACGAAGGACCGTGCGAGCTCAAGGCGGGAGATGGCGTGGACGTTGTTCGCGTCGACCTGCCCGAGGGCACCGTGTTGTAGGAGGAATGCTGTGGAGTTGAAGATATCGATTGTGACGTGCTCGGATACGCGTGATCTTGCCCAGGACGAGGCTGGAGCCGCACTCGAGGAACTTATCGAGGCACAGGGCTGGACGGTCGCCTCACATGTGGTCGTGCGCGATGACGTCAGCGAGATTGGTGATGCCATTGT
>CAJJZO010000222.1 GCA_905197585.1 uncultured Collinsella sp. | reverse complement strand
GTCCGAATCGCCGATGGCGCCCAGGAAGGCCCGTAATGCCCTGGAGACCTTTCCTGCGGCGATCATCTCGAGCAAAACCGGGGCCGCGCCCAGACCGGCACCCTCATCCGTCACGGCGGGTTCATGCAGAATCGCACGCGAGATTATGGCGGGGTTTGCACGGAGAAGCTCCAGGGCCACCAGCGTACCGGCACTGTGCGCGAGCACGTTTACCGGAGCGCCAATATGCTCGATAACAGCTTGCAGGTCGGCGGCTTGGGCGGCGAGGTCGTAGCGTCCGTCTGCAGCGTCGCCACTCTCGCCGCAACCGCGGCGGTCGTAGGCAATGACGCGATAGTCGCAGGCGAGCTCGCGGGCGATACCGTCAAAAAAGACACCGTCGACGCAGGCGCCGTGCACGCACACCAAGGCGGGTGCATCGGACGATACAACCGGGCCGGCATACTCGCGGCAGGCGATCGTAGTGCCCGCATTCTCGACCGTAAAATCCATACTGTGTTCCCATCGTCAACGCCCATCCAGTTGCACGTCAGTACGGCTAGATGGACCCGCATTGCCTTACAGCTTGTTAACAGATTAACTGTACCCGACCCAAGGCTTTTCATGGCACGGCATAATGAGCGACGTGAAAAAACGAAACTTGTAAAGCAAGAGCCCGCACCTTGCTTTGGAGCCGATGCTATGCTTAGGCACAATTGTCTTGAGGAGCATATGCCTATGTCTACGTTTTTGAATGCCAGCCCCATCTTTGGGCCCGTTCGCAGCCGTCGCCTTGGTCTCTCGCTCGGCGTCAACATGATGCCGGCCAGCGGCAAGATCTGCACGTTCGACTGCATTTACTGCGAAAACGGCCTCAACGCCGAGCGCCCCTGCCACGAGCCGTACAACACAGCTACCGTGGTACTCGACGCGCTCGAGGCAAAGCTGTGCGAGATGGCAGCCGAGGGCGAGCTCCCCGATGTGATCACCTTCGCAGGCAACGGCGAGCCCACCGCCGCACCGGAGTTTCCGCAGGCCATCGCCGGCGCCGTCGCGCTGCGCGACGAGCTTGCCCCAAACACCAAGATTGCCGTGCTCTCCAACGGCACACGCGCCGACCGTCCCCATGTACACGATGCGCTCATGATGGTTGATGACAATATCCTCAAGCTCGATACGGTCGACTTGGCATTTATCCAGCTGCTCGATCAACCCGTTGGCCCCTACGATGTGGAGCACCAGATCGAGACGTTCACGAGCTTTAACGGCCACGTCATTATCCAGACGATCTTTTTGACCGGCGAGTATCAGGGCAAGCTCATCGACAACACTGGCGAGGAGTACGTTGCCCCCTGGCTCGCGGCGCTCGAGCGCATTCGTCCGCAGGAGGCGACCATCTACACGGTGGCGCGCGAGACACCGGTCGCCGGCCTTGCCAAAGCGGCGCCCGAGGTGCTCGACACGATTGCCGCGCGCGTCCAAGTCCTCGGCATCCCCTGCCAGGTGAGCTACTAGCAAAACCACGCAGCAGCTAGTACCCGCTATCCCGCCCCATCAGTTGCGGTGATATAGTTCCTGTTTATGCTGTTAAACCGCTTAAATCGGAACTATATCACCGCAACTTTTACGGACGCGTGGGTGGGCTATACTAGCTGCGAATGAAAGGAAGTTAGCCATGTTTGACAAAGGACCCGTTCTTGGCCGCAACGACGCCTGCTGGTGCGGCAGCGGCAAAAAATATAAGAAATGCCATAGCGCCTTTGATGAGCGCCTCGAGCGCCTGTGGGAAGAGGGCTGGGAGGTTCTGCCCCGCACGCTCTACAAGACGCCCGCCGATATCGAGGGCATCAAGCGCTCGGCCGCCATCAACGTGGGCGTGCTCGACTACGTAGGCGAGCACATCGCCGCGGGCATGACCACCAACCAGATCGACCAGATGATCTACGACTACACCGTCGAGCACGGTGGCACGCCGGCCGATCTCAACTACGAGGGCTACCCCAAGAGCGTGTGCACCTCGATCAACGACGTGGTCTGTCATGGTATCCCCTGTGACACGGACGTGCTGCACGAGGGCGACATCATCAACGTCGACTGCTCCACGATTCTTGACGGCTACTTTAGTGATTCGAGCCGCATGTTCTGCATCGGCGAGGTCTCGGCCGAGCGCCAGCGCTTGGTCGACGTCACCCGCGCCAGCGTGGAGGCGGGTCTGGCAGCCGTCAAGCCATGGCTGCCACTGTCCGTGATGGCCGAAGCCGTGCAAAAGACGGTCGAGGATGCCGGCTTTAGCGTGGTGCGCGAGTACGGCGGACACGGCATCGGTAAGGAATTCCACGAGGACCCGTTTGTGGGCTTTACCACCGAGGCGCCCGATGTGGACACCATCATGGCTCCGGGCATGGTCTTTACCATCGAGCCTATGGTCAATGCCGGAGCGCCCGACATCAAGATTAGCAAGGGCGATGGCTGGTGTGTGCGCACCAAGGACGGCAGCGATTCGGCTCAGTGCGAGGTACAGCTCGTGGTGACCGAGGACGGCTACGAGCTGCTGAGCTGGTAGCCGTGCGGACGCCGGATGCTGACGGGCACGCTCGTCTTGTATCCGGCGTTTTATTTGAACGTTTTGCCTGATAAAACCTGCCAAAATAAACCTGTCCCTTTTTGGCAGGTCGAGCGGAGAGGACTGCTTGTGAACATCCTGGTTTTGTTGCCCGTCAATGACCGCCATCGTGCGATCCTCGAGTCGAGCGCTCCAGGCGAGGACTTTATCTACACGAGCGCCGACGCCGCCACACGTGAACAGGTCGCCGATGCCGACGTGATCCTGGGCAACATCGACCCTGGCATGCTCACGGCATGCGACCATC
>CAJJZO010000221.1 GCA_905197585.1 uncultured Collinsella sp. | reverse complement strand
GCGATTTGCTTGAGCTTCAGCGCGGCGAGGCTTTTGCCCAGGGCCGCCACCTGTCGCTTGTGACGGCAGCGGGCCGTGCTCTCGAGCTCGACCTTCCCGACTACACCATGCCCAAGACCAAAAATGCTTCGGGCTATTTCGTTGCTGACGATATGGATGCCATCGATCTGTTTATCGGTGCGTGTGGCACAATCGGTGTCATCACCGAGCTCGAGATTGCCCTGCAGGCGGCGCCTGCGGTCGTTTGGGGCGTGAGCTGTTTCTTTGACAGCGAAGACAAGGCCGTGTCCTTCACCGATTCTGTGCGTCCCGTCCTGTCCCACGCGGCTGCCATCGAATATTTCGATGCGGGCGCCCTGGATATCCTGCGTCGTCAGCGTGAGCGGTCGACCGCGTTCGCCTCGCTGCCGCCGCTCGACAAAGAGGTCAAGGTCTGTGTCTACGTGGAGCTCGACTGCGATGACGAAGTTCAGGCGACTGAGGAGCTGTATCACTTGGGGTGGGTACTGGAGCTTGCGGGCGGCAGCGACGATGCGACATGGGTCGCGCGCACCGAGGTCGATCGCGAGTGCCAGCGGTTCTTCCGCCACGCGGTGCCCGAGAGCGTCAACATGCTCATCGACGAGCGCCGCCGCATGGATCCCACCATCACCAAACTGGGTTCGGACATGTCGGTGTCCAACGCGCACTTGGCCGATGTTATCGCCCTCTATCGCCGCACGCTGGCGGAAAGTGGGCTTGAATCTGCCGCCTGGGGGCATATCGGTAACAACCATCTGCATGTGAACATTCTGCCGCGCGATGCACAGGATTATCGCCGCGGCGCAGAACTCTTTGCCCAGTGGGCTTCCGAGGTCACGGCCATGGGCGGTGCCGTCTCCGCAGAACACGGCGTCGGCAAGATCAAGGCGGGCTTCTTGGAGACGATGTACGGTCACGAGGCCATGGTCGAGTCGGCGCGGCTCAAGCTCCAGCTCGATCCCGACGGGCAGCTGGGTCGCGGTAACCTGTTTTCGGAGAAGCTCTTGGATGAGCTCGTCCAGAAAGGGGGCGCGTGAAGATGAGCGATTTCCATATGGTGGTGTGCGTCAAGGCCGTGCCGGGCAGCACCGAGGTCAAGATGGACCCCAAGACCAATACCATCGTGCGCGATGGCAAGCAGGCGGTCATTAATCCCTTTGATGCGAGCGCTTTGGAATGCGCGCTGGCGCTGAAGGACGACTTTATCGGCTTTGGCATGGATGTGCGCGTGACGGTGGTGTCGATGGGCATCCCCGCGACCGAGTCGCTGCTGCGCGACTGCATCGCTCGAGGCGCCGACGATGCGCTGCTGCTGACCGATCGCGCCTTTGCAGGTGCCGATACCCTGGCAACCACCTATGCCCTCAAGTGCGGCATCGAGGCGCTCGACGAGGACTTCGACCTGCTCATCTGCGGCAAGATGGCGGTGGATGGCGATACGGCCCAGATTGGTCCCGAGCTTGCCGGTGCCTTTGATATTCCCTGCGTGACCGACGTGAGCTGCGTGCAGAGCGCGGGCTTTACGACCTGTGGCTCGCTGGCGCTCGTTCACGGATGCGATGCCGGCGAGGAGACGGTGTACCTTGAGATGCCGTGCGCGATGACGACTGCCAAGGAGATTGGCCAGTTGCGTATGCCGAGTATTGCCGGTATTCGCGCGGCGGAGGAGGCGGACGTGCGCGTGGTCAGTGCCGCCGACGTGAACGCCGACCCCGCGCGTTGCGGCCTTGCCGGGTCGCCGACACAGGTCGTGCGCTCGTTTGTGCCCGACCGTGACCAAACGTGCGAGGCCGTTGAGGGGACGGCGTCCGAGCAGGCGGCAAAGCTTGCCAAGATTATCGAGGGGATGGCATAGATGAGCGGACTGATTATCGATAGCGAAGCCTGTATCGGCTGCGGTCGCTGCGTTCGCGCCTGTGCCTCGGGCGGCATCGTAGTGGAAGGCGAGCGACCCAGCCGATGCGCCCGCGTAACCGACGGCTGCATCCTATGCGGTGGGTGCGTCGACGCCTGCCCTGTCAACGCTATCTCGATCGAGCGTGACGAGGCCGCTGGTGCGGTGGACCTTGATGCATATCGAGACATTTGGGTATTCGCGCAGACCGACGAGCACGATACGGTGACTCCCGTTGCCTATGAGCTTATGGGCAAGGGCCGCGAGCTTGCCGATGCTCGCGACTGCCGTCTGGTGGCACTGATCGGTATGGGTCCCGAGGGTTCTCTCGGCGACCTGGAGCATCTGGTTTGCGCGGGCGCCGACGAAGTCCTGGCCTGTCGCGACGAGCGCCTGCGCCAAAACGATGCGGAGGTCTACGCCCGCTTGATCTGCGATTTGGTAGCCGAACGCAAACCCGAGGCCATCTTATACGGTGCGACCGCTTTTGGCCGCGAACTGGCACCCGGCGTTGCCGTGCGCTTGCAGACGGGCCTTACGGCTGATTGCACCGTGCTTTCGATGGATACGGAGACGGGTCTGTTGCAGCAGACGCGCCCGGCGTTTGGCGGCAACTTGATGGCCACCATCATTTGCCCCAACCACCGTCCGCAGATGGCAACGGTTCGTCCCGGCATCTTTAAGGCGCCCGACTTCGACTACGGCCGTTCCGGCGCGATCACCCAGGTGATGCTTGCGGAAGACGTTAAGGCCCGTGTCGAGATCTCGATTCCCGCCGAGGAGTGGGGGCAGCAGGCTTCGATTGCCGATGCCGAGCGCCTTGTCGTGGTGGGTCGTGGCATTGGTTCCAAGAAAAACCTGCCGCTGATGCGAAGGCTCGCCGATGCCCTGGGTGCCGAGCTTGGTTGCACGCGTCCCGTCGTGGAGGCGGGTTGGCTGGAGTATCGCCACCAGATTG
>CAJJZO010000220.1 GCA_905197585.1 uncultured Collinsella sp. | reverse complement strand
TTCGGGGCAATCTCGGGCACCTGGAAAACCCGCGTCATTGAATGACAATTCATTTCTTTATTAAAGAGAGGAATTCACTATGAAGAAGATTACGGCGATCGTTCGTGCCGAGAAGCTTGAGGTTCTTAAGGACGCGCTGTTTGCTGCTGATGTTCGCGGTATGACTATCAACCAGGTGCAGGGCTGCGGTGCACAGCATGGCTGGAAGGAATACGCGCGCGGCAACGAGTTGCTTGTCAACACGATCCCTAAGGTGCAGTTCACGCTCATCTGCGCCGATGAACATGTCGACGTAATTGTCGACATCATCTGCAACGCTGCTCGCACCGGAGCCGTCGGCGACGGCAAGATCTGGGTCGAGCCGGTCGAAGAAGTTATCCGCATTCGTACCGGCGAACACGGCCCCGCCGCGGTGTAGGACAATCTTTCGCCTGACGGGCGTGCCTCTCTTGGGATGCGCCCGTTCTCGTCTACAATATCGTGCAGACGAAGGAGAGGCATGCCCATGATCAAGATGTTTGCGAGTGACTTAGACGGAACGCTGCTGAATGCCCTACACGAGGCCGACGGAACCATCCGCCGCGCCATTCGCGAGCTGACCGAAGCCGGGCTGCATGTGGTTCCCGCGACCGGACGCTCGACGCTGCCGATCGGCGAGCATGGCTTCACAGGTCTGGCACTCGACGCCTGCTGCTCCAACGGATCCATCGTGCGCGACAGCCATGGTGAGGTGCTCAAGACCTGGACCATCGACCCGCAGGTTACCGAGGAGCTGCTCAAAGCGTTCCCGGACATTTGCTTCGACTGCTCCACGCCCGACGGCATGTTCTCGAGCGGTTCGTTCGAGATGCACCAGGCGGGCTTTAAAAAGGACAGTCCTATCAAGCGCATCGTGATGCGCGGCATGCGTGCACGTGGCGGGTATCACGAGGAACAGTATTTCGACCAGTCGATCGGTGACATCCTGCGTCATGACGTGTGCAAAATCAACTGCCGCGTGACCTCGCCCGAGCTGGAGCGCGACCTTAAGGCATATTTGGCTGAGCGATCGGACCGCGTGGTCAACGCGCCGTTCGATCCGGTGATGTTCGAGATCACGGACGTGGCGTGCAACAAGGGCGAGAGCGTGGCGTGGCTGGCGGGCTACTACGGTATTGCCGAGGACGAGGTCGCGGTCTACGGCGACGGCGGCAACGATATCGCCATGCTCAAGCGTTTCCGTCACAGCTACGCGACCAAAAACGCAAGCGATGCCGCCAAGGCCGCCGCGAGCGCGACCATCGGCAGCTGCATGGTCCACGCCGTCCCCAAACACATGCTCGCCACCATGCACAAGCAAAATTCCCGCACCGTCATCGAATAATGTGACAAAGGGACAGCCCCTTTTTCACGAGAACCCTGCACCTTTGGCATGCGAACATATATTCGTATATATAACTAAGTTTTGATAGAATCGGTATCGTTGACGGCAGCTCCATGTGTCGGGCAGCGCCCTCCATCTGATGGGAGGTGATGCCCATGACCGATCTGATTGATTTCGTGAGACTTCTGACCGCTTTGGTCTCGTTCTCCACGGCGCTCGTCGGGCTTTCCGAGGCACTCAAGCAACGTTCGAAGCAACGTAAAAGGGGTCGCCGCCGCTAAGGCGTTGACCCCTTAATCCAAGCAACGGCGCTGCCCAGCTTTCCAGAACTTGGGCTGCCGTCGACACTATTCTACCCACGAATGACATTTTGAACAATCGGCAATGCCGCTCCAAAAGCCAGGCACAACTGGCACAACCTAGGCGGTCGCTGAATGTGACAAGGGGGCAGTCCCTGTCACATCCAAAATATTGCCTTTACGTGTTGATGCACACGGTGTGCAATAATACTCGCACTGTGCAATAGCGCACAGTCTGAGTAACAAGGAGGACGCTTGTCCCAGCTCGAGAAATGCGATCGCCGGTCCCTTCGCTCGCAGCGTGCCCTTCGCCAGGCGCTTGCCAGCGAGCTTGCCGAAAGCGGCGACCTTTCGCGCATTAACGTCGCGTCGCTCACCGAGCGCGCTGGCCTTACGCGCCGCACGTTCTATTCGCACTACCGCGATATCCCCGACTTTATCAATCAAATCGAGGACGGCTTGCTGGCCGAGATCCGTGAGCGCATTGAGCTCATCACCGCAGCTCAGCTGCCCGATCTCTATCACAACATCGATGAGCTCGAGCCGGCACCCGGTTCGGTTGAGTTGCTGCGCTACCTTGCGGCCAACCGCGATTTAATCGGATCGCTGCTGGGCCCGGGCGGCGACCCCGCCTTTATTAAAAAGATCATCGATACCGCACGCGAGGCCGTGGTGCCGCGCGCACAGACGGGCATTTTGGGCTTGGCGCTGGGCACCTTCTTTGACTACTACGTCACCTATGTCGTGAGTGCCGAGGTCGGCATGATCCAGCGTTGGTTTGAGCGTGACCTTTCTGAATCGCCCGAGACCATGGCGCGCATTATGACGGTTATCGCCTTTGTGCGCCCCGGCGACCTGTATGGCCAACCCATCGATATCAACGTGCCGGAATATGGCATGAAGCTATTGAACTTGCAGCTCGAGGACGCGGCCGACACCGTCGCAACCGTCGAGTCCAACAACTAAGAGGAGAGACAGATGAGCAAACTCGTCGAGGGCATTAAGGACCGTATGGTTGCTGCCGCACGCGAGGCCGCGCCCGCCGTGGTGGACGCCGCGCAGAAGGCCGCGACCGCGGCTGCCGAGAAAGTTGCCGAGGCAGTTGCCGATGCCAAGAACGTGGCAGGGGAGACGTCCGTCGTCAGCGAGCCCGCCACCGCCGCTGAGCCCGTAGCCGCCGCCCAGGCCCCCGAAGGCGCGATCTTCAACCC
>CAJJZO010000219.1 GCA_905197585.1 uncultured Collinsella sp. | reverse complement strand
CCAACACACAGGGCAGCCGCCGCTTTTTGCAATCGATTGGTGCAAAGGGGTTGACTAGAGTTCGCAGGCAACCTTGTAGCCGTCGCCGATGGCGTCGCGAATGTTGCCGCACTTGTTGGCGTCACCCAACACGTGGGTGGCAACACCGGCAGCGGCAAGGTCGTCGGCCAACTTGGTATTGGGACGATAGCCCATGGCAAGCACCAGCGTATCGGCATCGGCGATGGTGTGGATCTCGCCATCCTTCTCGTAGCTGATGGCGTCCTCGGTAATCTCGGTCACCTTGGCCTCGGTCAGCACGTGAACGCCCTTTGAGAGCATGCGCGTGATGAGCACCGCGCGACCGGCGCCGCCCTCGTTGGCGGCGAGCGTCTTGGTCATCTCGATAACGGTGACATCGCGATTGGCCGGCGACAGGTCGTTGACCAGCGGGGCCAGGTAATCTGCCGTCTCGCAGCCAACGGTGCCGCCGCCCACGATGACGATCTTCTTACCCGGGAAAGCCTTGCCGCCCAGCAGGTCGTCGGCCGTCATGACCTGCTTAAAGCCCTGCATGAAGGCCGGAGCGATGGGCTCGGCGCCATAAGCCAGGACAACCTCGTAGCCCGCGTAGTCACGCTGAATGTCCTCGGCAGTAAGCTCGGTGCCAAATATGCACTTCACGCCCGCCTCGGCCAGACGACGGTACTGATACTTGATCACGCGGGTGAGCTCCTGCTTTGCTGGCGGAACGGCCGCGATGCGCATCTCGCCGCCCGGTTCGTCCTGCTTGTCCACGAGCACCACGTTGTGGCCGCGCTTGGCGGCAATGAACGCCGCCTCCATGCCCGCAGGACCAGCGCCCACAACCAGTACGTTCTTGGCCTCGGCGGCAGACTCGTAACCGGCCTCGTCGCGCTCAACATCGGGGTTGACGGTGCAGGAGATGCGCTTGCCGAACATGATGCCGTTCAGGCAGCGCAGGCAGCCAATGCAGGGGCGGATATCGTCGGCGTTGCCGGCAGCGGCCTTATTGCAGAACTCGGCATCGCACAGATTGGCGCGGCCCATCATGCAGATGTCGGCAGCGCCGTCCTCGATCAGCTCCTCGGCGATCCAGGCCTCGTTAATGCGACCGACGGTGGCGACGGGAATGTTGACGTGCTTTTTGATCTCGCGCGAGCAGGCGGCATGCGAGGCCTGCTGGGTACCGGCGGCGGGAATTGCGGAGCCGCGCTTGATGGTGGTACCACCCGACACATGAATCATGTCGACGCCGGCCTTCTCCAGGCGACGCGAGACGTAGATCATGTCGTTGAGGGTCAGGCCGCCATCAGTGTACTCATCGCCCGAGATGCGGACGTCGATGATAAAGTCCTTGCCGCAGCGCTCGCGAATCTCGGCGATGACCTCGAGCAAAAAGCGCATGCGGGCGTCGAGCGAGCCGCCGTACTCATCGGTACGCTTGTTGTAGAGCGGGGTCAAAAAGCCGCCAAGCATGCCGTGGGCATGCGCCGCATGGACCTCGACGCCATCGACGCCAGCCTTCTGCATACGCACGGCAGCGTCGCCAAACTGATGCGTGAGCTCGTGAATCTCGTCGACCGTGATGGGGCGCGGTGCCTCGCGGGCGTAAGACGGGCCCACAAAGGACGGAGCGATCAGGCGCGGCGTGCCCGGAATGTTAAAGGCCATGTAGGCGGGATGGAAGAGCTGCGGCATGATCTTGCAGCCATACTCGTGGACGGCCGCGGCGAGCTTTTCCCAGCCGGGGATAAACGTGTCGTCGTAGCAGCACATGTCACCCGGCAGATAGGTATAGGTAGGCTCGACCGTCACGACCTCGGTAATGATGAGGCCCACGCCGCCCTTGGCGCGGGCACGGTAATGATCGACCAAGTCGTCGGTCACATAGCCATGATCGGCCAGGTTGGTGGACACCGGCGGCATAAAGACGCGGTTCTTGACCTCGGTTGTACCGACCTTGATCGGGCTAAAGAGCATCGGGTAGGCAGAGGACTCCATACAGGCTTCCTTTCGTTTAAGCCGCTCGGCGGCAGTTGCTAACGTACTTATCGTATCAGCAACCGCCGCGTCCGTCCCCGCTCGCACTCCCCCGCCTTTAATCCAATCCCCACAAAAAGTTGCGGTGGAATACGGAGTAGATAAGGCCTTTGACAGCCAAATCAGTCCGTATTTCACCGCAACTGATGGGCGGGATGGAGTTAAAGGCCCAGGTAGGTGGTCATGCCTTCGACGGCGAGTTTGGCACCAGCTACGGCGTGGACCACGGTGAGCGGGCCGTTGACCACGTCGCCGGCGGCAAAGACGCCAGGCACGGTGGTCATGCCGTGCTCGTCGACCGAAAGCAGGCCGCGATGGTCGGTCTCCAGACCGCCAGTTGTAAGCACGAGTTTGTCCTTGGGCACCTGAGACGCCGCAATCACAACCGTGTCGGCAGACGCATGGTCGAGCTCTTCCTCGTAGCCCACCACGTTGTTGTCCTCGTCAAAGATAGCCGTCTCGAACACCGGACCGTTATCGTCGATGGCGCAGATCGCCTTGCCGCACACAATCTCGGCACCGTCAAGCTCGGTCAGCTCCACCTCGTCATCGATGGCAGAGATATGGCGCGATCGGGCGTACACGGTAACCTTGCGAGCACCCGAGCGCAGGGCCGTGCGGGCAACATCCATGGCTACGTTGCCGGCACCGATTACGGCCACGTTTTCGCCGATCGCCACGCTCGTGGGGTCAACGAGGTAGTCGATGCCAAAGAGCACATTGCCGCGCGACTCGCCGGGAATACCCAGCTTTCGAGCTCGCCAGGTACCAGTACCGACAAAGACCGCATCGTAGCCTTCGCGCAGCAGGTCGTCGATATGCAGCGCGCCACCAATGGTGGTCGAGGGGCGCACGCGCACGCCAAGCGAGCACA
>CAJJZO010000218.1 GCA_905197585.1 uncultured Collinsella sp. | reverse complement strand
AGCGCGAGCTGGGCTGGAGGCCGGCCCACACCGACTTCGCCGAGGGGCTCAAGCAGACGATCGACTGGTACGTCGCCAACGAGCCCTGGTGGCGCCCGGCCAAGGAGGCCACCGAGGCGCGCGACCGCGCGCAGGGCCAGTAAGACCGCATCCCGGTGAACCGCACCGCGGGGCGACCCCGGTTTCCCAACCTCTTCGATAGGAGCTTTTCCCACATGGCAGACATCGCATTCGAGAAGGACCTCTCCGTCGCCGAGACCGGCATCGAGGGCCTCAAGGTCGTCGACCTCGCCGTCCACGGCGACTCGCGCGGCTGGTTCAAGGAGAACTGGCAGCGCGCCAAGATGACCGCGCTGGGCATCCCCGACCTCAGGGTCGTCCAGAACAACGTCTCCTACAACGAGAAGAGGGGCGTCACCCGCGGCATCCACGCCGAGCCCTGGGACAAGTTCATCTCCGTGGCCCGCGGCAGCGTCTTCGGCGCCTGGGTGGACCTTCGCGAGGGCAGCGCCACCTACGGCAAGGTGTTCACCTGCACCCTGGACCCGTCCAAGGCCATCTACGTCCCGCGCGGCGTGGGCAACTCCTTCCAGGCCCTGGAGGACGGCACCGCCTACACCTACCTGGTGGACGCCCACTGGTCGCTGGAGCTCAAGAGGACGTACACCTTCGTGAACCTCGCCGATCCGGAGCTCGCCATCGAGTGGCCCATCCCGCTGGACCAGGCCACCGTCTCCGAGGCGGACAAAAACCACCCGATGCTCAAGGACGTCGTCCCGATGGCGCCCAGGCGCACCCTCGTCACCGGCTGCAACGGCCAGCTGGGCCGCGCGGTGCGCGCGCTCGCCGAGGAGCGCGGCGTGGCGAAGGACTTCGACTTCTGCGACATCGACACCTTCGACATGTCCGACCCGGACGCCTACGCACAGTACGACTGGTCGCTCTACGGCACCGTGATCAACTGCGGCGCCTACACCGCCGTGGACAGGGCGGAGACCCCAGAGGGCCGTGTCATCGCCTGGAAGGCCAACGCGACCGGCCCCGCCCTGCTCGCCCGCACCTGCTCCGAGCACGGCATCACCCTGGTCCACGTGTCCTCCGACTACGTCTTCGACGGCACGGCCGAGGTCCATACCGAGGACGAGCCCCTCAGCCCGCTTTCCGTCTACGGCCAGACCAAGGCCGCCGGCGACAACGCCGTGGCAGGGTGCCCGCGCCACTACATCATGCGCTCCAGCTGGGTCATCGGCGAGGGCCACAACTTCGTCAAGACCATGAAGGGACTGTCCGACCGCGTCGCCGACCCCGAGGACGAGCTCACGCAGGTCACCGTCGTGGACGACCAGCTGGGACGCCTGACCTTCACGCGCGACATGGCCGAGGCCATCTTCCACGTGCTGGGGACGCACGCCCCCTACGGCACCTACGACTGCACCGGCTCCGGCGCCGTCAAGTCCTGGGCCGATATCGCCCGCGCCGTCTTCGAGGCCGCCAACGGCAACGGCGACAGGGTCGTGCCGGTGTCGACCGCCGACTACTACGCCGGCGCCGAGGGCCCCATCGCACCTCGCCCGGCCCACTCCGCGCTCGACCTGTCCAAGCTCGAGGCGACGGGCTTTTCCATGCCCGACTGGGAGGAGCGCCTCGTCGCTTACATGCGGCGTTCTTCTTTGTTAGCGGCTTACAGCTCTCCTAACTATTATTAAGGTGGTGATTGAGTGTCGAAACCAACTGTCGGCGTAGTTATATTGAACTATAACTCGCATGTTTTGACTCTTGCGCTTGCAAAGCGTACTGCTAGCTTGCCGAGCGTCGATTTTGTTTGCGTTGTCGACAATGCGTCGGGCGACCATTTCGATGGAGAGTTTTCGGAATCGAATATCCATTACATAAAGAGCCGAGAGAACGGTGGCTACTCCGCCGGGAACAACATTGGCCTCCGTTGGCTCGTTGAAGAGCGCTGCTGCGAATATGTCTTTATCGCAAATCCGGATGTGGAGTTCGGAGACGATGCGATTTCGGCCGTCTCCGAGGTTCTCCACAGCGACCCATGTGTAGCCGTCGCTGCCACGCGGCGCTTCGGCCATGACGGGGCACGAGTCATGCAGTGGTACGACCTGCCGAGCCTTCAGGACGCGATTGGCTTTTGCTTCGCCGTATCGCGGAGACGCGCCGAACGACGCAGACTGGCTGCCCAGAACGATAAGGTCGCTGGTGGGGGGTTCGTCTATGTTGACGCCGTCCCCGGCGCTTTCCTCGGGATGCGCTCAAGCTTCCTCGTCGACAATGGGTACCTCGATGAGAGTACATTTCTCTATGGCGAGGAACGCATCCTCGGCAAGCAGGTCGAACTAGCGGGCCTCAGGGAGGCCGTTGTCTGCGATGCGACATACGTGCACGATCACGCTCGTGGGCGTTTCTCGAGTGTCGACACCTTCGAGAGAGACCATCGCTCAATCGTCCTCTATTTCGAGAGGTTCCGGCTTGCTGGGCCGGTTGGGCTTGCGCTCCTCCGCCTCTGCACGGCCCTCGGCAGCGCGGAGTACAGGATTGCCTGCAGCATACATGGTTTTCTCAATCGGGATCCCGCCGCAAAGGAACCGTGTGGTGGGGCTGCATGATTGCCGTGTGCCGAAACATGACGAGCAGTTCTCGGATTATTACCGAGGTGGTCGCATATGACGTGCTCCGCCAACGGAATCGTGATCCTGAACTACAAATCGCACGACTTGACGCTTGCTCTCGCGGAGCGTGCGGCGACGTTCCCGAACGTGGATTACGTCTGCGTGGTGGACGATGCTGCTTCGGACGACTTCGCTGGGGATTTCTCCAACCCGAAGATTCGCTACATCAAGAGTTAGGTGAACGGCGGGTATTTGGCGGGCATCAACATAGGTTCGCTGACTCATCGAGGAGAAGG
>CAJJZO010000217.1 GCA_905197585.1 uncultured Collinsella sp. | reverse complement strand
GGGTTCACAAACTGGCCGGCAAGGATGGAGCCTGGTGTGGCCTCGTGGATCTCGTCCGCCTTGGCGATGGCGCCCCTCATGCCGTCGGCGCCCGGCGTGAGGACGATTTGGGCGCCGTAGGCGGCCGCGAGCTTGCGGCGCTCGATGGACATGGTCTCGGGCATGGTGATGATCACCTTGTAGCCGCGGGCGGCCGCCACCGAGGCGATGCCGACGCCGGTGTTGCCGCTCGTGGGCTCGATGATGGTGTAGTCGCCGCCGCGCACGAGCTTGCCTGCCTTCTCGGCCTCGTCAATCATGTTCTTGGCGACGCGGTCTTTGACGGACCCGGCGGGGTTGAAGTATTCCAATTTGACGAGCACACGGGCCTTGAGGTCCTCGTCGGCCTCGAAGTGGGTGAGCTCCAGAAGCGGGGTGTGGCCGATAAGCTGATCGATGGACGTGTAAACATTGCTCATGGTGAACCTCCAAAGTGTTCAAATGACTGGATACCGTGTGGTTTTACGGTGTGTGTGGCAGCGAAACCCACAAACCTTATAGGTTGTTCGTTTAGCTGTTGGGAAGCATACTAGACACTAAAGCCTAGTAATGCAATAGGAAATAGAAGATTATTACGAGCTGATTAACCATCTTGACCGGAACGGGTATTTTCAAAACCAATTTTTCGGCTAGAATTTCTACGGACTAAATGACCGAAAGGCAGCACTATACATGTTGGTTTCTACAAAGGGCAGATATGCCCTGCGCGTTATGGTTGACCTGGCCGAGCACCAGGCGGCCGGTCGCATCCCGCTCAAAGAGATCGCGGCGCGACAGGGGATTTCCGAGAAATATCTCGAGAACATCTTGGCTACGCTCGTGCGCGCCAACATGCTTTCGGGCATGCGCGGCAAGGGCGGCGGCTACGTGCTCACGCGCCCGCCCGAGCAGTACACGGTGGGCGAGATCCTGCGCCTGACCGAGGGCAGTCTGGCACCGGTTGCATGCCTGGATGGCGACTGCAAGGGCTGCTCACGCTCGGATGAGTGCCCCACGCTCGACGTGTGGAAGAACCTGGACAAGCTCATCAACGACTACCTCGACGGTGTGACACTCGATCAACTTGTCGCTCCCAACCATGGCTACGACTACGTCATCTAACCCACACCTGCCATTTGGGGACGGGGTAGAAATGGTAGATTCTCTCGCCCTTTGAGACTTGACAAATAAGAAGGCCGCCCATTTTTGCGATGGGCGGCCTTCGTTTTGGGCTGTTGAGACGGGCACGGCCGGAATGGCCGTTTTAGTCCTCGGCGATGCTGTCGAGGATGCTGCGCGTGATGGATACCAGGATACTGCTCATAAAGGCCGATCCAAAGCTGGCGATGGAGATGCCCGCGCCCAGCAGATTGACCGACAGGTAGCTGGCCAGCTCGAGCATAAAGCTGTTGACTACGAGCTGAAAAACACCAAGCGTAATAATAGTGAGCGGCAGTGAGATGACGGTCAGGAACGGTTTGACGAACGAATCGACAATGTTCAGGAACAGTCCCACAAAGGCAAAGCAGACCCAGGTCTCGGCAAAGCCGAAGGGTTGGATACCGGGGACGAGGAACGTGGCGATCGCGATGGCGATCGAGGTGAAGAGCCAGTTAAGCATAAAGCGCATGGCGTGAATCCTTTCTTGCGCCGGGATTGCTGGCGTCGCGTGAAGCGGCTTACGGCGGCGACCTGGATGGTTGCGCGGGCGCGCCGCGGTGTTTGGGCGCCCATTGTCTCAAATATTCGTGGAGCTTACGTGCGCATATGGTTTCTAAACGGCGTTCGTCCTGAAAAACGCGCCGCTGGCAGAGAGTCTTGTCGCTTTAGTTTGGTGGTGTGCTACACTGCTACGGGCAAAAGCCACAGGCGTTGCCCTATTGCATAGAACGGGTGAACGATGCCCGATGTCAGTATCAACTTCGATGCCTTTTGGCGGGTTTGGCGGTGATCGATGAATATCGAGAACATGTTTGACAAGCCTGATGTCAAGCAGCTGGTCCACGCATTTAGTCTTTTGGACGACGAGAACGATATCCAAGCTTTTTTGACCGATATCTGCACGCCGCGCGAGATCTGCGATCTTTCTCAGCGCCTGCAGGTCGCGCGTTATCTGGACGAGGGCGAGCCCTATGTTGAGGTTCAAGCCCGCACCGGCGCTTCGTCCACCACGGTGAGCCGCGTGTCCAAGGCGCTCAACGGCGAGTACGGTGGCTATCGCAAGATCCTCATCAAACTGGAGGATGGCGAGTAGGCCAGCGGCAAAAACGAATTGCGCAGAACCGTCCCTTCGGGGGCGGTTTTTTGATCCCTCGGGGACGGAGGAAATCTGTTGGCGTGGGGCAAATCTGTCCGCGTGGGCGGGTAGGATGGATGCATTGATTATTGCGAACGGTTTGAGTGGAGGACCATGCCTGTTCGAATCTATACCACCAATACCGGTACGGACTTGAGCGATGCCGAGACGGCGTTGCTCGCCGACCTGGTTGCCCGCCACGGGCGTGCTGTATTGCTGGCGCCCTCGTTTGCTGAGCTCGACGTGTGCCGTCACGATGCTGCGGTTGCTGGCGCCTCGCTGGGCGTTGACTACAAAACCCCCGCGTCGTGGCTTCGTTCGCTGTGGGAGCTTATGGGCGATGGCCGCAGCTTCGTCGACAACATGCAGCGTCAGATGCTGTTCTCGGACATGATCGCCCGTCGCGACGATGCTGGCCTGCAGCCGCTTTCGCGCAGTCAGGGCACGGTGCGCATGCTCGCGCGCATGGCCCGCGATGTGCTGCCGGGCGTAGCGGGGACGGGTGCCGAGCGCTGCTGCGGCGACGTTTGCCATCCTGAGCCCAAGAGCGATGCCGAGGCTCGTGTGTTCGAGCTTTTGCGTGCCTACGCGGGCGGCTTGGACCGTCGAG
>CAJJZO010000216.1 GCA_905197585.1 uncultured Collinsella sp. | reverse complement strand
GAGTTGCGGTAGGTGTCGTTCATGCGGATGTACTCCATGAACTGGTGCACAACGTCGTGAGCGATCTGGTCGACGCGGTCGTCGTCATTACCGTACTTGGGGAACTCGCCCTCGGTCTCGAAGTCGACGATGATGCCGTTCTCATCACGGACGGGGTGGACCTTGGCGTACTTGATGGCGGACAGGGAGTCAGCCACGACGGAAAGGCCAGCGATGCCCGTAGCGAACCAGCGGTGCACGTGCTTGTCGTGCAGGGCCATCTGGATGCGCTCGTAGCAATACTTGTCGTGCATGTAGTGAATGATGTTCAGCGAGTTGACGTACACGCCAGCGAGCCACTTCATCATGTCGTTGTACTTGGCCACAACGTCGTCGTAATCGAGCGTATCGCCCTCGACGGCGCGATACTTGGGGCCGACCTGCTTCTTGGAGACCTCGTCAACACCGCCGTTGAGTGCGTACAGCAGGCACTTGGCCAGGTTGGCGCGAGCGCCGAAGAACTGCATCTCCTTGCCGATGCGCATGGAGGACACGCAGCAGGCGATGCCGTAGTCGTCGCCATGATAGACGCGCATGAGGTCGTCGTTCTCGTACTGGATCGAGGAGCTGGCGACAGAAGTCTTGGCGCAGAACTTCTTGAAGTTCTCGGGCAGACGGGTCGACCACAGAACGGTCATGTTGGGCTCGGGGCTGGTGCCCATGTTCTCGAGCGTGTGCAGGTAGCGGTAGCTCATCTTGGTAACGAGCGTACGGCCGTCGACACCCATGCCGCCGATGGACTCGGTGACCCACTGCGGGTCGCCGGTGAACAGGGCCTGGTACTCAGGGGTACGGGCAAACTTGACCATGCGAAGCTTCATGATGAAGTGATCCACGAACTCCTGGATCTGCTCCTCGGTGAAGGTACCGTTGGCAAGGTCGCGCTCAGCGTAGATGTCGATGAACGTAGAGGTACGGCCGATGGACATGGCAGCGCCGTTCTGCTCCTTGACGGCAGCAAGGTAGGCGAAGTACATCCACTGGATGGCCTCCTGCGTGTTGGTAGCAGGGTTGGAAATGTCGAAACCATAGGTCTCGGCCATCATCTTGAGCTCGCCGAGGGCGCGGATCTGCTCCTGCAGCTCCTCACGATCGCGGATGTTGTCGGCGGTCATGACCGTCGGGGTGGAAGCCTTCTGGGCCTCCTTGTCCTTGATCAGGTAGTCGACGCCGTACAGGGCAACACGACGGTAGTCGCCGATGATACGGCCGCGGCCATAGCCATCGGGCAGACCGGTGATGATGTGAGCCGAGCGGCAAGCACGCATCTCGGGGGTGTAAACATCGAAGACGCCAGCGTTGTGGGTCTTACGCTCGAAGGTGTAGCGCTCGACAACGTTCTCGTCGACCTTATAGCCGTGCTGGCTGGCAGCCTGGCAAGCGATGCGGATACCACCGTTGACGTGCAGCGCGCGCTTGAGCGGCTTGTCGGTCTGGAGACCGACGATGGTCTCCTTCTCGCGGTGGGCGTTATCGATGTAGCCAGCGGGGTGGCTCACGATACCCGTAACGGTCTTGGTGTCCATATCGAGGACACCGCCCTGCTCGCGCTCCTTAAGCAGCAGGTCGAGAACCTCGCCCCACAGCTCCTTGGTACGCTCGGTCGGGCCGGCGAGGAACGACTCGTCGCCCTCGTAGGGGGTGTAGTTCTTCTGGATGAAGTCTCGGACGTCAACCTCTCCCGTCCAGATGCCTTCCTTGAAGCCTTCCCATGCCTCCTGCATTGTGTAACCACGCTCCTAGTTACGTGTAATGCGGCGCTCTCTCACACCGCTGCTTATTGAATTCTTGAATGTTCGGCTTGCACTACCGGCTTCTTCCGTTCTTCACCACACGTTGGTGCAGGAAAAACGTTTGTCCACCTTGGAACTACAACCCAAAACCCAAGATTTCACCCGTTTGAGAAGGATAACATAGCGACCCTCTCCATCTGGGCTGTTATATGTTTCTTTTTTTATACCATTATGGCGTTTTTTACAAACCCGCAGGAAATGCGAGCGCGAACAACTACCGTTCACCGATTTGTATGTTATTTTTCCTTGCCTTTGTACGACGTTCGCTCTAGCTGTTATGCCAGCTTTATCAGGGTAAAGTGCCTCTGAGTAGGCTATGGAACATGCCTAACGATCTACCCCTAACTTTGCTGGTGCCGACGGTGTACGGAGATCGCCTAAAGGTAGTTTTCTAGGCATGACCCAAAAATCTACCGTATAGGGCGCGCGTGCAAGGGTATCATCTTTCACCGAAAATAGTTTCTAGTGTTAGGGGTTTTCGGTGGAAGATACCGATTTCCGTGAACTTGGACGTCAGCTCCTTACCGAGTTTGGCAGCATGCATCAGCGCATTTCGCGCTTTGCGGACAAAGCCCTCGGTGGCGAGATGGCCGTCATGCGCGCCCTCATACTCGCTGGCGGTTCGCTCACGCCGAGCGAACTCGCTGATCGCGCCTGGGTCTCGAGCGCCCGCATCGCCAATATTCTGCGCGCCCTCGAGGCCAAGGGCTGGGTTGAGCGCGAGCACTCAAAAACCGACCGTCGTCGCGTACACGTCACAGTGACCGACAAGGGATTCCAGGACCTCGAAATCAAACGTCGGGAATTCGAGGACCGCACCACGGCTTTCCTCGAGCAGCTCGGCGAAACAGATACCCAAGAGATGGTGCGTCTTCTAAGGCGTGCCAACGAAATTATCGACCGCAATCAATTATCGACCGCAATCAAGAAAGGAGAGATGCCGAGTGAGGATTCTCAAGCTCTTTAAAAAACATGTCCTGGCACTGTTCGCAGCTATCGTGCTTATCGTAATCAGCTGCAACGCCGATCTGGCGCTGCCTACCTATATGAGCGACATCGTCGACGTGGGCGTGCAGCAAGGCGGCATCGCCTCGCCCGTACCCGACACCATCCGCGCCGAATCGCTCGACGACCTTGAACTCTTTAT
>CAJJZO010000215.1 GCA_905197585.1 uncultured Collinsella sp. | reverse complement strand
CGACCCCGCCGCGACGCAGCCTTCTACCGAGCCCACCCGGGTTATGGGCTATGGCGACACGGTGCAGGATCCTTACGCTGCATCTTCGCAAGGCCCTTATGGCAACGCAGCTCCGGATCCGTTTGATTACGCGCCGCAGGATTCTTATGCTGCCTCGACGCCGAATCCCTATGATGACCTGCCGCAGAATCCCATTCCGCAGCCTCAGCAGACGACGTATTTGCCTCGCACGGCTCAGCCTCGTTACGAGTCGCGCGAGCCGTATCGCGAGTACCCCAAGTCGATTCCGCAATATGGCGAGGACGAGGAGAAGAGGCCGTCGCGTTCGTCGAGCGTGATCAAGAAGATCCTCATCGTGCTGGCGATCTTCTTTGCGCTGTCGGTTGTGTTTGCCATCGTGTCGGGCATGCTCAACAAGCGGGGGAGCTCAACGGTCGATACCGCTGCCGAGCAAACCGAGTCCGCCTCGTCTAGCACCGTCGATTTGAGCGATGTCCCGGGGCAGTACTGGTCCAACGCCAAGAAGCTCCTCAAGTCGCGCGGCGCCGATCTTTCGAATGCTGTGATTCTGACTGACGACGGCTCGACGCCTGTTGTCGATGCCAACTGGGTCGTCACATCTGCCTACTACAACGCTGACGGCAACCTGGAGGTCCAGCTTACGCGCAAGGACGGCTCGTCGGGCAATGCGTCCGGCGATCAAGGTACCACGGACAGCTCGAGCTCCAACACGCTGGAGGACCTGAGCAATAAGGCGCAGGAATTGGGAGACAAGGCGCAAGAGCTGGGCGATACGGCACAAAACCTGGGCGATACCGCGCAGAACTTGGGAGACATGGCGACGGATGCCTGGAACGCCCTACAAAACGGCATTTCGGGCGCACAGGGAAACTAGCGGCCGAGCGGCTAGAGCCTTAGCGGTGCAAACAAAAACGGGACGCAGGATCGCGTGACCGGGCGCATAGGCGCGCTGGTCGGCGGTCCTGCGTCCCGTTTTGCTGTCGATTACAGCTGCTCTGCCGGACGCTCGGGCGAGCTAAAGCCGGAGTCAAACGTGACGACGCATGATGCATCGGGCCTGCGCTCGTGCACGATGCGCGTGACGAGCTCCAGCAGATCCTCGTCGGATATGTCAAAGCCGTCGGGACGCACAAGGTCAAACGAAACGAACCCGTCGTGCTCGTGCAGGTCGTGGATGGAGAGCGCGGGATCGATCTGCATGACGCCGCGCTTGACCCAGCCGCGCAGGTCGTCGCCGGTTGTCGCGATGGGGTCGCAGTGCAGCGTGATATCGATGCCCATCTGGCGCTTGATGTCGTGCTCGATGGTGTCCAGAATCTCGTGGTGCTCAAATGCGTCGCCCTCGCCAGGAATCTCCACGTGGGCGCTGGCAAACTGACGACCGGGGCCGTAGTCGTGCACCATCAGGTCGTGTGTGCCCAAGACCTGTGGATGGGACATGATCTTGTCGCGGATTGCCTGGACGAGCTTGGGGTCGGGCGCTTGCCCCAGCAACGGGCTGATGGCGTCGCGCACTAGGCCCATGCCGCTGATGCAGATGAAGATGCCCACACCCAGGCCTGCCCAGCCATCGAGGTCAAAGCCGGTCGTTTGCGAAATGAGCGCCGCCGCCAAGACCGAGCCCGAGGCGATGACATCGTTTTTGGAATCCTGCGCCGTGGCGATGAGCGTCTCCGAGTCGATGCGATCGCCCAGCGTGCGGTTGAACGCTGCCATCCAGAGCTTAACGAGCATGGACAAGACGAGGGCGGCTAAGGAGAGCACCGAATATGCAGTGGGGGAAGGCTTGATGATCTTAGTGACCGACTCGAGGATCAGATTGATGCCGACGGCGCAAACCAGGACGGCGACGAACAGGCCAGCTAGGTACTCATAGCGACCGTGGCCATAGGGGTGGCCTTCGTCTGCCGGGCGGCTGGCAAGGCGGAACCCGAGCAGACTCACGATGTTGCTCGAGGCATCGGAGAGGTTGTTGAAAGCGTCGGCGATGAGGGAGACGGAGCCGGCGAGCAGGCCCGCGATGCCCTTGGCCAGGCACAGGGTGATGTTGAGGCCAATGCAGACGAGGCTTGCGGAAAAGCCCGCGTTGGTGCGGCAAGATGCATCGACCGGCTCGCTCTCGCTGCCGGGAACAAGCGTATGTACCAGCCGATTTACAAATAGCATGGCGATCGTCCTCACAATCATGGTTAAGGGGATAGTGTAGCTCGCATGGGCGCACCGTGCGCCGGTGCTCAGAAAATGCAGTAATGGTCTGCTGGAGCTAACGAGCGGCCCTTCTTGTCCGACCGGGTGCTCCATTTTGGGCCACATGGGTATGGGCATGTGCCTGCCTGCCCGACATACTTAATGTCGACAGCCCCTGCGCAAAGGAGGACGTATTCATGGACGAGATGTTTGCCATTAAATGCCAAAACTGCGGCGGCCCTATGTACTCACACCAGGCTAAACGCAGCTTTGAGTGCGCCTATTGCGGCACGGTCGTTCCGTGGCAGGCCGATGCGGGGGAGCCCAAGAGCGCCCTGGGCATTCGCCATACGCCACTGACGGTTGTCGATGGACTGCTCAAGCTCACGCATGTGTCGCAACTCGAGCGCCCGGAGGACCCGGACTGGTATTTCTTCAATTCGCACTGGCGCAATCAGTCGGTCCTGGAACATCTGCTGTGGGAGGATCGCGGCACGGCGCAAGAGTTCCAAGAGGCCACGCATGTGAGCATTCCTTGCCCCTTCTGCGGAGCGTCCTTTGAGGGCGAGTCAACGCAGCGTGTGTTTGAGTGCCCGTCCTGCGGCAACAAGATCGGCATTGCCGACCTGCTCAAGCCGGGGACGTTTAGCAAGCGCCTGACCTTGGGCGTTGGTGCGGAGTATGTACCTGGGCAGGGTATTCCCTGCGAAATCTCGCCACAGCAGGCACGTGCCAACGCGCTGCAGCTGGTGCGCCAGTACCCGGATGCCTTTGCCGGGCACGACGTGGAAGATGCGATCCAAAACGACATGATGCTTTTCTATTTCCCCAT
>CAJJZO010000214.1 GCA_905197585.1 uncultured Collinsella sp. | reverse complement strand
CCGCAGACGCTCGACAGGCTCATGGCCGCGGCGCCAAACATCGGCGAGAGCTGCCATCCGGTGAGCGGGAAGAACACGCCCGCGGCGAGCGGAATGCCGATGCCGTTGTAGAACAGTGCCCAGAACAGGTCCTGTTTGATGTTGCGGATCGTGGCGCGCGAAAGCTCGATGGCGCGGGCGACGTCCATGAGGTCGCTGCGCATGAGTACCACGTCGGCGCCCTCCTTGGCGATGTCGGCGCCGGTGCCGATAGCAAGGCCCACGTCGGCGCGCGCCAGGGCGGGGGAGTCGTTGATGCCGTCGCCCACCATGGCGACCTTACTGCCCGCATTCTGCAGCTCGCGCACGTGGCGCTCCTTGTCGGCGGGAAGCACGTCGGCGATGACCTGCTTGCTGGTCAGTCCCACGCGGCGGGCGATGGCCTCGGCCGTCACGCGGTTGTCGCCGGTGAGCATGCGCACGTCGACGCCAAGCGAGCGCAGTGCGGCGATGGCTCCGGCGCTCGTCTCCTTGACCTCGTCAGCCACGGCAATGGTGCCGGCAGGCTCGCCGTTCTTGGCAAAGAACAGCGGCGTCTTGCCCTCGGCGGCAAATTGTTCGGCAAGACCCGCGGGCACGGTAACGCCCAGCTCGTCCATCAGGCGTACGTTGCCGGCTGCAATGGCGTTTTGCCCCTCGCGCGCCGTAACGCCTCGTCCGGGCACGGCGGCAAAGTCCTCGACCATGCGCGCGACGATCCCGCGTGTCTCGCACTCGGCCATAATCGCCTCGGCCAGCGGGTGCTCACTCTGGCGCTCTAGTGCGGCAGCAAGCTTCAGCAACGCTTTTTCGCTCATGGCGGGCGAGCCGTCAGTGCGCGTGGCTACTACGATATCGGTCACGGCAGGCTTGCCGCGGGTGACCGTGCCCGTCTTATCGAGCACCACAGTGCCCACGCTGCGCAGATTCTCCAGCGCCTCGGCGCTCTTGAACAGAATGCCCATTTCGGCGCCTTTGCCGGTGCCCACCATGATGGCGACGGGCGTGGCAAGGCCGAGCGCGCACGGACAACTGATCACCAGCACGGCCACGGCGGAGGTGAGCGCCTCGTTTATGCTGCCGGTCAGTGCCATCCACACCACAAAGGTCACGGCCGAGATCGCGAACACCACGGGCACGAACACGCCGGCGACCTTGTCAGCCATGCGGGCGATGGGCGCCTTGGTGGCGTTGGCGTCCTCCACAAGCTGGATGATCTTGGCGAGTGACGTGTCGGCGCCCACGCGCGTGGCGCGGAAGGTGAACGACCCGGTGCGGTTGACCGTGGCGGCGTTGACAGTGTCGCCGGCGGTCTTTTCCACGGGGATGGACTCGCCAGTGAGTGCACTTTCGTCCACGGCCGAGGCGCCCTCGAGCACCACGCCGTCGACGGGGATGGACTCGCCGGGACGCACGCGCAGGACCTGACGGGGCAGATGGGCATCGACGGCGACGGTGGACTCGGTGCCGTCCTCGGCCACGACGGTCGCGGTCTTGGGCGCCAGGTCGATCAGCGCTTCGATGGCGCCGCCGGTTTTGGATTTGCTGCGCGTCTCGAGGTATTTGCCGACGGTGACGAGCGACAGAATCGTGCCCGCACTCTCAAAATACAGATTGTCCATGCCCGTCATCATGGCCTCGTGGACCTGTCCGGCGGCCAGTTGGTCGGCCATGATAAACATGGCGTAGAGCGACCAGGCGATGGAGGCGGTGGCGCCCACGGCAATAAGGGCGTCCATGGTAGGCGCGCCGTGTGCGAGTGATTTAAACCCGTTGATAAAGTACGCGTCGTTGACGTAGACGATGGGAATGAGCAGGACGAGCTCGGTGAGCGCGAGCGTCATGCTGCGCGTATGGTCGGTAAAAATGCCGGGTAGCGGCCAACCGAGCATGTGCCCCATGCCTATGTAGAACAGCGGGATGAGGAATACGATTGAGACGATGAGACGGGTGCGCATGGCAGAGGCGGCGGCCTCCAACTTTTTGGTCGGCGACTCCATATGGGCGGCGCCGGACCTGGCTTGCGCACTTCCGCCTAGGACAGCGTCGGTGCCCGTGCTGATGGGCGAGGCCGAGTAGCCCGCGCGGTCGACAGCGGTGCAGATGTCGTCGGGGGAGACCTGCGCAGGGTCGTAGTCCACCAGCATAGAGCCGGCGAGCAGATTGACCGCGACGCTCTCGACGCCGTCGAGCTTGCTGACGGCGCGGTCCACGTGCGCCTGGCAGGCGGCACATGTCATGCCGCCCACGTCGAACTTATCTTGAGCCATGGCTTCTCCTTTCTGTGGTTCGGTGTTGGAATTGTTAACCTGCCGATACTATACACCCATACCCCCTGGGGGTGTCCAGTACAGAAAGAAATGTATGACATTTCGTTACAGATGAGGATGGATGGTTGGCCGATGGATCGTCCCAACCAATCATCTCAATCTGTAACATCTAGCAGGGAAAATGACCTCTAACTGTTACAGATCGAGACAATTGCCGGGGAGGGGTCCCGTCACGGCAAGACGCCCGTTCCCTAGATACAGAATCCGGGGATCACACAGGTTCGTTTGTTTGGCTTGTCCGCAGGCGTTGCGTACGTAAAGACGTCGCCGTCGTGGCCCACACGGTTTATGTAGAGCGTGCCTTCGGTCTCCGATGAGTCGGGGCTCACCGTGCGCTCCCACCAGCAGGTGTCCTTGCCCTTCCACTGGCGGACCATCGTCTCGTTCGTGGAATACGGGCTCACCTTGAGCTCGCGGAAGAGCTGATACTCCTTGCCCTCGCCGTTGTAGATGTCTGCCAGGTAGTGATAGTCCTTGGCAAACGAATCGGGCGGTTGCGTACCGCACAACTCGACCATGGCGGGCAGCCAAAGGGTTGCGGGCAACTCGCTCAGACACGATGCACTGTTGGCGGCGCCCACATTGTTCGAGACCTTCTTGACCCCTTTAATGAGTGCGCGCAACTCGTTGGGCAGCAGCTTAAGGCCGTCGCCGTTGAGCCATTCCCGCAGCTCGCAATCTGCCCAGCCGGCGCTCGGCGGTTCAGCCGCAGCGTTGCGCTCGGCAATACCCGCGTCGAACA
>CAJJZO010000213.1 GCA_905197585.1 uncultured Collinsella sp. | reverse complement strand
AAGGCGTCGTATCTGAAATCAAGCGCCGCATCCAAGCTGCTGACGCATCGCGCGCAGCACTTGTCCAAACGAATTGCGAAACCGCGCCCGCGCCCAAACCCGAACGATTCGTTCCTTGCTGTGCCACAGGCCACCACCACGACCATGGTCCGAATCACGTTTGCCAGTGCCGAGCAAAAGCCGCGCTTTCGCGAGAAGAACTCGAAACCACGCAAGGCGAATCGGCATTCCCGCACGAGATAGGGCTCATTCTTGGCTACCCTCCAGCCGATGTGGCGGGATTCATCACCCAAAAAGGCGCAGGGTATCTCGCCTGCGGCGGGTGGAAAGCGTATTCGGAACCACAGAGCGCCCTTGAAACATTCCAGCGCATTCGCCGTTGTACGGAAGAATTCCAGGCGCTTTACGCGCAAGGAGCGCCCCTTGAAGCCCTTGCCGACACCCGAAGCGGCGCCGCGGTAAGCATATTCGATATGGCGCGAGCCGCAGTGTAGGCGCCTTGCCTCGCCATCAGGCGCGGCCAAGCACATTCACGAGCTACGCCGCAGCTAAGCCCACCCAAACCCAGCGAAAACGCTTTCAGCGACGCATAGAAGACAAGCACTCACTACCAAAAGGAGACCAGCTATATGAAGTCAAGGGCTAAACCGTAAGTTTTCGAGAACAGTTAATTGTCCGAACGTTGCAGCTTGAGAACCGAATATCGAATGCTTTCCGGGCATGGCGAAGCAGGCGGCGGGGCCGCCTCCGATGCCCTTTGGCTTGGATTGCCCTATTCCCTCCCCGGGTCGTACGGGACCTGGTCGCGCATCACCGCGAACACGATGTGGCACAGCTTCCTCGCCACGGCCGTGACGGCCACGCGGTGGGGCTTGCCCTCGGCGCGCTTCCTGTCGTAGAAGGCGCGCAGCCCCGGGTCGTACTGCCTGGCGCGGTTGGCCGCCAGCCACAAAGCGCGGCGAAGGTACGGCGAGCCGTGCTTGGTTATGGGGCCGCCGCCGCTGTCGAACTGCCCGGACTGGCTCACCGACGAGTTCAGCCCGGCGTAGCTCACCAGGGCGGGCGCGTTGCGGAAGCGCGACACGTCGCCTATCTCCGAGACGATCTGGGCGCCCGTGGCGTATGACACCCCGGGTATCGTGAGCACGAGCGGCTCGACCTCGTCGAGCAGGGCCCTCACCCTCGCCTCGACCTTCGCGCACTCCGAATCGGCGAACTCGATCTGCCTTATCAGGGACTTGACCTGGAACGAGGCCGCCTCCTGGCCGAGCCTCACGCCGATCGACGACCTGGCCGCGGCCTTGATCCTTGCGGCGTAGCCGGCCGACTTCCCGCCGCGCCTGGACGCCTCGGCGATGTCGCGGGCGAGCGAGTCGGCGCGCCTGCGCGCCAGCTCGAAGGGCAGCGGGGACCTGGACAGCACCGCGCGGCTGCCGGCCCCGAACATGTCCGAGAATATCCCGGCGTACTCGGGGAAGTGCGCGTCCATCAGGCACACGCACTGGGTCTTGAGCTCCGCAGCCATGCCGCGCAGCGACTGCAGGTAGCGCGACAGCGACCTCAGCGACGCCACCTCGTCGGTGGCGAGCCTGGTCTCGTCGTACTGCCCTATGCGCAGCGTCTCGGCTATGAGCCAGGCGGCGATGCGGTCGTTCTTGACCTTGTCGAGCTTCTTGAGCTTGCGCACCGCCTTGACCTGCATGGGGTTTATCACGGCGACCGAGTAGCCCCGGGCGACGAGGAACGAGTAGCACGCCATCCAGTAGTGGCCGGTGGCCTCCATGCCCACGACGACGTCGGACGGCGACCCCGCAAGGCCCTCGAGCCACGCGACGGCCCTCTCGAGCCCGGCCTCGGTGTTCTTGAACGGCATCGGCGGGCACATCTCCGCCCCGCGCTCGTCGACCGCCCCTATGACGTGGTCCGTCTTGGCGATGTCCACACCCGCGTAGATCATCCCCTGCTCCCTTCTGCGATGCGGCGGGGCCTGCCCGAGCGCCCGGGACCGCAACCTCCCAAAAGAGATCCGAGGTGGCGCGTCGCCCCTCATCCAGCTAATTCGCGGCCTTTTGTTTCTGTCAAGGCTAAACTGAACACCGTGGCATGACCGAATTGGACACTTTGGCAAGCATGCCGCGTTTGCTAGCTTTTGGCTTTTCCCAACATGAGCGAAGTCTCCATGCGGCGGCTCGCGCCGGTGAACTCGATCAAGCGCCCGTGATGCACTATGCGGTCGATCAGCGCACCGGCCATCTTGTCGTCGCCGAGCACCGTTCCCCATTTTGAGAACTCGATGTTCGTGGTTATCACCAGGCTGCGCTTCTCGTAGCAGTCGGACATCACCTGGAACAGCAGCTGCGCGCTCTCGGTGTCGAGCGGAACATACCCGAATTCATCCAGGATGATGAGGTCGTTTTTCGAGATATCCCGCATGCATGCCTCCAGCGCATGCTCGCGGTTGGCCCGGCCCAGCGCCATCGCGAGCTCGGCGGTCGTGTAGAAGCGAACCGTCTTGCCGGCCTTGACGCATGCGTTGCCGATGGCTATGGCGAGATGCGTCTTGCCTCGGCCGGTCTGGCCGTAGAAGACGAAGTCCTGGGCGGCATCGACGAACGACAACGACTTCAGGTCGTCCTCCGTGTAGCCGTCCGGCATTCCGACTTCGGAGAAATCGTAGCCCTCGAACGACTTGACCTGCGGGAACTTCGCCCTCCTGTACAGCCTTGCGCGCTTGTTGCGTTCCCTGACGTCAAGCTCGTATTCGAGAAGATCCATCACGGCGCGCAACTGCGCTGCGCTCGCGCTGCCCAGGAACCAATCCACGGTCTCGTTGGAGAAGTACATGCTGCGCGCACGCTCGCGGAGCTGCTCGGCATCGTCTTTCGACCTGATGGCCATGGCTACACCGCCTTCCTCATCGCGGCATCGTATACGCCCAGGTCGATGGGCTCGTCGTAGACGATCGATGCGCTGTTCGCGCTAGCAGCGGCCATGGCCACCGTGGATTCATCCAGCCTGCCCGTAGACGAGAGGGCAAGCGACATGGCATCGACCGTCCCGTCCCAGCCGTATAGGCCAACCTGGCTGTCCATGGTTCGCAGGACCGCCCT
>CAJJZO010000212.1 GCA_905197585.1 uncultured Collinsella sp. | reverse complement strand
GCATCGAACGGCAGCCACACGCCCGCAAAGAACGCGTCGCGAACCGAGGTGATCACACTCTGCACGGCAACCACGCCGCCGACCCAGACCCACACCTGCGGATGAGCGTCGCAAAAGCCGTGCACCAGGCCCATCAGTACCAGCACGATGGCGACGGGATACAAGGCGTTGAGCATGGGCACCGAGAACATATGGATCTCGTCGAGGCCCACGTTGGAGAGCACGCACGAAAACGCCGCGAACACAAAGGCGAGAATCGCGAAGGGGCGGCGCATGGCCTCCTCGGAGACCTCCGCTCCCCCTTCAAACACCTACGTCTCACAGAAATAGCGCGCGCAGCAACTAATGAGGCCAATGCACACGTTCATGCAGGCGATGAAGAAGATGGCGAAGACCACAACCGTGCCGGCAAGGCCAAAGTGCATGAAGGCCGAGCGAGCAAGGATGGCAGCGCCGTTGGTGGCGTCGGGCATCACGGTGCCGAGCTGCATGCCGGCAAGAGCCAAGCCGCAATAGATGATGGCCATGAGCACGCCGGCGATCACACCGGAGCGCGAAATCTCAAAGGCCACGCGCTTGTCATCGGTAACACCCAGCTCGTGAATGGTCTCGGCGATGATGATGCCGAAGGCGAGCGACGCAAGCAGGTCCATGGTCTGGTAGCCGGTCAAGAAGCCTTGGACCGCAGCGCCGGCATCATAGGGAGCTTGCGGGGCAGCAGCCGGTCCCAGCGGCGAAATCACGGCGGCGCCGACAACGAGTACGATGAGCGCAATGAGCGCGGGGCCAGTAATGCGACCGAGCACGCGCGTGATGACGCCGGGGCGCAGCGTAAGTGCAAATGCGACCACGAAGAAGGCGACGGCGAAGACCAAGCGCGCGGTGCCAAGCGAAACACCCTCGGGCAGCAACGGTACCAGCATCTCAAACGCCGTGGAGCTCGTGCGCGGAATAGCCAGGCACGGGCCGATGGCCAGATAGACCGCCGCAACGAAGAATTCGCCAAACTTGGGATGCACGCGGCCGGCAAGCTCGCGGGCCGTGCCAGCGAGCGCGACGGCGATAAATCCCATAACAGGCAGACCGATAGCGGCAATCAAAAAGCCGATCATGGCAAGCGGCGTGGCGGTACCGGCCTGAAGTGCCAGCAACGGCGGAATGATGAGGTTACCGGCGCCAAAGAGCATCGAGAACAGCGCAATGCCGACGGTAACGACATGGTCGGAGCGCAGGCCGCGCGGAGCGGATGAGGCCATAGGCACACCTTTCGGGTCGAAACAAAAACGGGACGGGCAAAAGGCCCGTCCCGCAAGTATATACGCTCTAGCAGGCTAAATCGCGCAAAGCGTCAATCGCGGTGTCGACTTCCTCGTCCGTGTTGAAATACCCAAACGAGAAGCGGACGATACCCTGGCGCTCGGTCCCCAGCGCGCGGTGCATGAGCGGAGCGCAATGGGCGCCGGGGCGCGTCGCAATCCCCCACCCTTGCATGAGCGCGTCCGAGATCTCGGCAGAGTCGATATCACCCACGTTGAGTGAGACGATCGCCGAGCGCGACGGCTGGTCAAAGGCACCGTAGAGCTTGATCTCCGGGATTTCGCGCACGCCAGCGAGAAAGCGATCCGCCAGTGCTCGCTCATGCGCCGCGATCGCCTCGACCCCGCCTTGCGCCTCGATAAAGTCGAGCCCTGCGGAAAGTCCCGCGATGCCGTGCCCGTTGAGCGTGCCCGCCTCAAGGCGCGTGGGCCACTCAAGCGGCTGCAGCGCATCGAAGCTGTGCACGCCCGTGCCGCCCATGGCCCACGGCGCCACGTCAATGCCCTCCGCCACGGCCAGGCCGCCGGTGCCCTGCGGACCCATGAACCCCTTGTGGCCAGTAAAGCACGCCACGTCGAGCCCCATGGCCTGCATATCGATATGCGCCGTGCCGGCAGACTGAGAGGCGTCAACGATCACAAGCGCGCCGGCAGCATGGGCCATGGCCGCCACACGCGAAACGTCAACCGCGTTGCCGGTCACATTGGAGGCGTGCGTCACCACCACGGCACGAGTACCCGGCGCGACCAACCGCTCGAGCTCGTCGTAGTCGAGCACGCCGTTCGCGTCGCAGCCCGCATGCTCAACGGTCACGCCCTGCTCTGCCGCCAGGCGGTTGAGCGGACGCAGCACGGAGTTGTGCTCGAGCACCGTCGTGACCACGCGGTCGCCGGGGCGCACCACGCCATTGATGACGGTATTGAGCGCCGCGGTGGAGTTGGGCGTAAAACAAACATGATCGGCCCGCGGGCAGCCCAGCAAGCGCGCAAGCTTGGCGCGGCAACCATGAATCGTACGCGCGGCATCGAGCGCACCCGAGGTGGCACCGCGCCCGGCATTGCCGAGCGAGCACATCGCCTGCGTCACGGCATCGATGACCGTCTGCGGCTTGCGCATGGTCGTCGCCGCGTTATCCAGGTAGATCATCGCACGACCTCCCACATATCAATCACGATATAGCCCTCTGTGGGAACGCCCGCCGCGGCGAGTTCGCCGCGCAGCAGCTCCTCATCGGCAGGCAACGCCTTCCACGCCAAACCGCAGCCGGCAGCGACCTCCCCGGGCACGGGAATCGTTCGCCCGGGAAGGCCGCGCTCGATGCACAGGGACTCGCAGCCCATGGCGGCCGCCGTGGTGGGAAACGTGATGACAAGCGCCGGGCGCTTCTCCCTCATGGCAACTCCAACCAATACGCTACGGGCGCACGACGCGCACGGCCTGCTCCATCTTCTCCACGATCACGTACATGTTGGTGACCTCGCCCACCGCGAGCTGGTCCTTAATGCCAAAGTGGTCGAGGCAGGTACCACAGGTGAGGATCTCGACACCCTGTTCGGCCAGACCCTTCAGGTCATCGAGCACCGGAGACCCCTCGACGGTGAGCTTGGCGCCGCCGTTGTAGAACAGCATGGTCGCGGGCAGTTCCTCCTGCTGCGTCACGGCAAAGATAAACGCCTTCATAAGCTTGTGGCCCAGCTCGTCGTCGCCACGGCCCATGCAATCGGTGTAGACGGAAATGACGAGTTTGCCCTTGCCGGCGCTGGCGTCGCAGAAGGCAGCGCCATCCTGCTCAGGATCGGCCACGGCAACGGCGCC
>CAJJZO010000211.1 GCA_905197585.1 uncultured Collinsella sp. | reverse complement strand
CTGATCGGCATGCCGCTCACGGTGCTTTCCGCTCCGGCCGATACCGAGGTCCTGGTGCTCGAGATGGGCATGAACCATTTCCACGAGATTGAGCGCCTGTCCCAGTCCGCCAATCCCAACCTTGCCATCGTGAGCAAGATCGGCACCTCTCATATCGGCATTTTGGGTAGCCGCGAGAATATCGCCCGCGCTAAGGCCGAGATTGTCCAGGGTATGTGCGCCGCCGGCGACTTCTTGCCGCTGCTGGTTTTGGGCGGCGAGGACGACTTTACACCGTTCATTCGCGATACGTTCGCCCAGCCTGCTGGTATCGACGTGATGCTGGCCGGCGTCTCGGACGATGATGAGGTCCGTGCCCGCGACGTTCGTGTTGATGACGAGGGCCGTCCGGTCTTTACGCTCGATTTTGGCCAGGGTGAGACGATCGATACCATGCTTGCCATCCCCGGCGTGCAGTCCGTTCCTAATGCCGCCAAGGCCGCCGCGGTTGCCTATCGCTTGGGCGTGACGCCCGAGCAGATCGATGCTGCCTTTAGGGGCCTCACGATCACCGGTCACCGACAGGAGATCAAGCGCGCCAAGAGCGGTGCACGCATCGTCGATGACTCCTATAACGCCAGTGCCGAATCGATGGCTGCTGGCCTCGATCTGCTGTGCTCGCTTTCGTGCACGGGGTCTCGCATGGCTATCCTGGGCGAGATGGGCGAGATGGGCGATGAGGCTCCTCGCATGCATGAGCTCGTGGGCGCCTATGCCGCCGCCAAGAAGCTCGACATGCTGGCGTGCGTGGGTGGTGAGCTGGCCCAGCTTATGGCCGATGCCGCGCGCATGATGGGTATGGACGAGGACCGCATCCAGGTGTTCTCCGATTATCAGCAGGTGCTCGACCGCATGGGCGGCGCGCTTGAAAAACATGATGTTGTACTGGTCAAGGGTTCCCGCTTTGTTGAGCTCGACCGCTTTGTGGAAGGTGTGTGCTAGCCCATGTTCGGCAATCCCTCGTATCCAACGTATCAGGCTTTTTTGGGGCTTGGCATCGCCGCCGCCATTGCGCTGCTGCTCATGCCGTGGTGGATCAAGCTACTCAAGGTCGAGGGTATCGGCCAGCAGGTTCGTGCCGACGGCCCCAAGCGTCATTTGGTTAAGCAGGGAACGCCCACCATGGGTGGCGTTGTCATCCTCGTCGCGATCTCGCTGACCTGCCTGCTGATGGGCAAGCTCACCACCGAGCTCGTGCTCGTGCTGCTCGCCACGCTGGCGACCGGCGTGCTGGGCCTGATCGACGACCTGACCTCCGTTACGCATGGGCGCTCGCTCGGTCTGACGCCCCATGCCAAGATGATCGGCCTAACCATTATCTGTGTCACCTTTACGGTGCTCGCCGTCAACTGGTGCGGCGTCGCCCCCGAGATTCGTTTTCCCGGCGGCCTGACGATTGACCTTGGCGTGCTTTCGACCACCATCTGCGGCCTTTCGTTCCCGTGGCTCTACATTGTCTTTTGCTGGCTGATGATCGCCGGTCTTTCTAATGCCGTGAACCTGACCGATGGCCTTGACGGTCTTGCTGGCGGCACCTCCATGATTGCCATGCTCGCCATGGCTGCCATGGCGTTTTTGCACGGAGACGTGAACCTGTCCATCTTCTGCACCGCGTGTGCCGGTGCCTGCTTGGGCTTTCTGTGGTTCAACTGCTATCCGGCGAGCATCTTTATGGGCGATACCGGCTCGCTTGCCCTAGGCGCCGCGTTTGCCTGCACGTCCATCATGACCAACACCGAGGTCGTCTCCCTCATCATCGGCGGCCTGTTTATCGTTGAGACCCTGTCGGTCATGATTCAGGTTGTCTACTTCCACTTTACGCACAAGCGCGTCTTCCTTATGGCGCCCATCCATCATCATTTCGAAAAGAAGGGCTGGGCCGAGACCAAGGTCGTCATCCGTTTTTGGATTATCGCTGCTGCCTTTGGTGCCGTTGGCCTTGCCCTGTTCTTCCAGTTGGGATAGTGGTCTTTCATGCCTCTTGCTGATGTCTTTAGCCTGCTCGTTTTGGGTCAGGGCAAATCCGGTCTCGATGTCGCCCGCTGGGCGCTGGCACATCCCGAGCGCGTAAGTGCCGTTACCGTGTATGGCGGTGGCACCTCTGAGCCCAATGACGCCACGCGTGCGCTCGAGGCTGCTGGTGCGTCGTTTGTCTATGGGACCGAACAGGTCGAGGGCGCCTATGACGTATGCGTGACGTGCCCGGGCATCTCGGAGTTCTCGGGCTTCTTTAAGGCCGGGCGCGAGCATGCCGCCCAGATTATGGGTGAGCCCGAGTTTGCCTATCGCCTGTCGCCCGATAACTGGATTGCCATCACGGGCACCAACGGCAAGACGACCACCACGTCGCTGACTGATTATCTGCTTAAGGCTGCCGGCGAGGCCAGCGTTGCTGTCGGCAACATCGGCGAGCCGCCGGTCAACGAGATTGACGGCCGAGCCCACAACGAGTGGTTTGTGGCTGAGCTCTCGAGCTATCAGATTGCTACGACAACCGAGCTCCACCCCCGCGTGGCGGTGCTGCTCAACATCACTCCCGACCACTTGGGCTGGCATAAGAGCCATAAGAACTACGCGCTTGCCAAGATCAAACTGTTTGACAATATGGTCGATGACGATCTGGCGGTTGTCGACGTCGAAGACGCCGGCATTCACGAGTTCGATGAGTACATCTACACGCCGGGTCGTCGCATCTGCAAGGTTGCCTTTGACGAGCCTGAGGGCGAGGATGCCGCCTTTGTGCGCGACGGCAAGATGGTCGTGCGCCTGAAGGGCGTCGAGACCCCGCTCATCGCTACATCCGAGCTCAAGATCTCGGGCCATCACAATGTTATCAATGCCCTGTGCGCCGCCACGGCTGCCTTGGCGGTCGGTGCCGATGTCGATGGTGTCTGCCGCGGTCTTGCCTCGTTCCAGCCGCTCGAGCACCGCGTGGAGCCGTGTGGCGAGATTGACGGCGTGCGCTACGTCAACGATTCCAAGGCAACGAACGAAAACTCCTGCTGGTATGCCCTGCAAAGCATGACCGGCAAAACCGTACTTATCCTCGGTGGTAAGGACAAAGGAAACGATTATACGGAAATCGAAGACCTTGTACGCGAAAAGTGCTCTG
>CAJJZO010000210.1 GCA_905197585.1 uncultured Collinsella sp. | reverse complement strand
TGCTCGCTATTTCGGACAGTCCTGCGCAAGACGAAGGCCACATTAAGTGGCCTTCTTTGCGTGCGGAACTCATATCGAGCAAAAGCCCAAGCGGCCCTCTCGGTTCAGCCAAGTTGACGTAGTTGAGATGCAGCATGCGGTCTGCTCACTTCTCGAAGTTCTTAGCGGAAATGAGTTGACTTGCAACAACGTTTTGCTTGCGATGACGGTTGGGCTGCAACAAAGTTTTTATTGGACCTCGAACCCTATGCTCGATGTTCGCTTCGTTCATTGAGTTACCCTTTGCATGAGGCCGGGACATATCGTCCCGCCCGCAGTTTCGCAGGCCGAAGGCCGAGAATGTTTGAGGACGGGATGATATGTCCCGGCCTCCCGGGAGAGTTACCTATGAACTACGCGAACATTAAGTATTTCGACATTGCTGATGGAGAAGGCGTTCGTACTTCTCTGTTTGTGAGCGGGTGCCGTCGTGGGTGCAAGAATTGTTTTAACTCTGTCGCGTGGGACTTTGCCGCTGGCGAGCCGTTCGATAGCGCCGTCGAGGACAAAATTATCGAGAGTCTCGATCATCCCTTTATCGATGGTCTGACGATTTTGGGCGGCGAGCCTATGGAACCTGAGAATCAAGCGGGGCTTGTCGACTTTATCGAACGCGTGCGTGCGGCCTATCCATCGGGGTCGGGCAAGACCATTTGGTGCTTTACCGGCGATGTGCTCGAGGAGCTTATGCCGGGCGGTTGCCACCATACCGAGGTCACGGACCGTATCCTGGCCTGCCTCGACATGTTGGTGGACGGCCCGTTCGTTCAGGATCTGTACGATATCTCGTTGCGCTTTAGGGGCTCGAGCAATCAGCGCGTGATCGACATGAACGCCACGCGCACTCGTGCTGCACGTGAGGGCGTTGCGCTTTGCGATGCTGTGGAGCTTTGGCGGGACGATCCGGTCTATTCGACCCATACTATGTAGCTGGCAGAGGTTGCGTGCCGGCGTGGTACCATAGCGCGAACGCGAAATCGAAAAAAGTGAGGCCCAGATGGTCGATCAGGAAAAAGTCGAGACTGCCATTAAGCTGCTGCTTGAAGGTATAGGCGAGGACCCAACTCGTGAGGGCCTGCTGGAGACTCCGGCACGCGTCGCCCGTATGTATGGCGAGATTGCCGGCGGTATGGACCAGAGTGCCGAGGAGCACCTGTCCAAAACTTTTGCCGTCGCTTCGAACGATTTGGTTATCGAGCGCGACATTACGTTCTACTCGCTGTGCGAGCATCATCTGCTGCCGTTTTATGGTAAGGCTGCGATCGGCTATATCCCTAACGGTCGCGTGGCAGGTCTGTCTAAGCTTGCCCGCACGGTTGAGGTCTATGCCCGTCGTCTGCAGCTGCAGGAGCAGCTGTGTGCGCAGGTTGCCGATGCCCTCATGGAATATCTTGCTCCCCAAGGGGCGATTGTGCTGATGGAAGCCGAGCACATGTGCATGACCATGCGCGGCGTGCAAAAGCCCGGCACCAAGACCGTGACGCTCGCTCGTCGCGGCGTCTTTGAGACCGATCCCGCGCTCGAGGAGCGGTTCTTTAGGATGCTGGGTCGTTAGCATGAGGGTCGTCAACGACTTTACATCGAAGACCGATGAGGGGACGTCGCGTCGCGGTTTTATGGCTTCGGGCCTGGCGCCTTTTGGCGTCATGCCTCGTATCGATTACATCTGTGCCAATGGCCTGTTCCGGCGGCACCTGGGCAACATTGCACAGTTGGAATCGGGGCGCATCTTTTGCCGCCACGGTATTGACCATCTGCTGGATGTCGCGCGCATTATGTGGATTAAGAATCTCGAGGAACAGCTCGAATTTGACCGCGAGATCATCTACGCCACGGCACTTCTTCACGATATCGGCAAAGATGAACAGTATGAATCGGGTATATCCCATGATGTTGCAAGCGAACGCGTCGCTGATGCGATTCTTGGCGGCATGCCCGATGACGTGGCGTTTGAGCCGGCCGATGCCGCAGCCATTAAGACGGCCATTCTGGGCCATCGAAAGCTGCGCGTGAACAGCCAACCGCTTGAGCGTCTGCTCTATGCAGCCGACAAAGCGTCGCGCGCCTGCTTTGCATGCCCCGCGCGCAATGCTTGCAACTGGAGCGATGATAAAAAGAACCTGTCGATTCGCGTGTAGTTATTTTACGCGGTCGGGGTTCTAAACGAAGGAGACGATCGCGATGAGCAACAAGAAACTGCCCGAGAATGCAACCAAGACTGAAGGCGCCAAGCTCGCCCGCCGTGGAAGGGGCGAAATATCCACCGCAACGGCGGTTCCCCACGTGAGCTATGACGATCTGCGCCATGCCGACCGTATTGTCATTGATGGGCTTGAGGTTTTTGCCAACCATGGCGTGTATCCCGAGGAGAACGCGCTGGGCCAGAAGTTCATCGTGTCCTTGGTGCTCTATGCCGATCTGCGTGCAGCGGGGGAGCACGATAACCTGGACGCCTCGATTGACTACGGCTCGGTGTGCCACGATGTCGACGGCTATCTGCGCTAACATACGTTTAAGCTCATCGAGGCGGCAGCCGAGGGGACAGCCCAGATGCTGCTGCGGCGTTATCCCTCGCTGCTTGGTGTGCGCATCAAGCTCGATAAGCCGTGGGCTCCTGTTGGCCTGCCCCTGGCAAGCTGTGGCGTCGAGATCGAGCGCGTGCGCTAGTCGACGCTAGAGCTTGTTGAGGGGTGGCTGCTTGAGCCGCTGCGACAGAGCTCTATTGTTGGGGCAGTACGTGTCGAGCAGGGCGTGAAACCGCTGATTGTGGCTTGGCTCGAGCAAGTGGACGAGCTCGTGGGCGACAACCATGTCGAGGCATTCGACGGGGGTGCCGGCAAGTTCTCGTGCGATGCGAATGGCGCCGGATTTGGGCGTGCACGAGCCGCAACGCGTTTTCATGCTGCGTACGGAAACGCGGGAAACGGAGACGCCCATTGCGATTTCGTACGCGTGCAAAATATCGCGCAGCGCCGATGTGACCTCGGACGTATAGAGCTGGTCGATGTGGGCTTGGAGCTCGTCGGACGTTAGACCGTCGAGGATTGCGAGCCGCTTGGCCTGTGGGCGTTCGTTCGACTTGTCGGCACCCATAAAACTTGCGAAGGTGGCCTGCTGGGGTCGCG
>CAJJZO010000209.1 GCA_905197585.1 uncultured Collinsella sp. | reverse complement strand
GCAGGAACGCAGCGAGGGTGCAGTCGCCGGCGCAGACGGAAGAGACCAGCTTGATGTTGAACTCACGCTTGGCGTACCAGATGTCCTCGCCGTTGGAGAAGTAAGCGTCGCCGCGGCTACCACGGGTGAGCAGCACGTTCTGAACGCCAGCGTCGTGAGCCATCTTCATGGCAACGCGGACCTCGTCGTCGGTGTCGACCGGCACGCCGAAGATGGCCTTCATCTCGTGATGGTTCGGCTTGATGAGCAGCGGCTTCTTGTGAGCGAGCTCCTTGAGCTTGTCGGAGGACAGGTCCAAGACGACATCGGCGCCACGAGCCTGAGCGTGCTCCATGACCTTAGCCAGGAAGTCAGGCGTAGCTTTGGGAGGCACGGAGCCGGAAACGATCAGGCACTCGAGATCGCCCGCGGTGTCCAGGATGTTGTAGAGCTCCTCCTGGTGCTGCGGCGTGATCGGAGCACCCGGGTTCAGGATGCCGTACTCGTGCTGGCCATCATTGACGTAGGTGTTAATGCGCGTGATACCGTCGGTCCAGACCGGGCGGCACAGGCAACCCAGGTTCATGACCTCCTCGACGATGAACTTGCCCGTGAAGCCGGCGAAGAAGCCGAGCGCGACGGTGTCGACGCCCATCTTCTTAAAGGCGAAGGACACGTCGAGGCCCTTGCCGTTAGCCGTGTAGCTGGCCGAACCGGTGCGGACGTTCTCGTCGGGCTCGAGCGGAGAGCTCGAAACCGTCATGTCGACAGCCGGGTTAGCGGTTAGCGTGTAGAACATTTACAGTACCCCCTGTATATGTGAGGGCCGCGTGGCCGGCCCATTCCAACCACGCAGTTACCTCTGATACCAAATTAGCGAGCTGCGGACTCGAGCAGTGCCTTGACCTCGGCGGCGGTGTTGCAGGCGAGCGCCTTCTCGGCGAGCTCGTCGCACTCGGCCTTGGTCCACTGGCTGATGGTCTTGCGGGCGCGCAGGATGGACGGAGCGCTCATCGAGAACTCCTCCAGGCCCCAGCTGATCAGCAGCGGCTCGAGCAGCGGATCGGCAGCGGCCTCGCCGCACATACCGACCATGATGCCGGCCTTCACGCCGCTCTCGATGATGTTCTTGAGCGAGCGGAGCACGGCGGGATAGTAAACCTGGTACAGGTTGGAGATGGTGTCGTTACCACGGTCGGCGCACATGGTGTAGCCGATCAGGTCGTTGGTGCCGATGGAGAAGAAGTCGGCAACCTCGGCAAGACGGTCTGCGAGCAGCGAAGCGGCGGGCGTCTCGACCATGATGCCGACCTCGATGTTCTCATTGAACTTGCGACCCTCTTCAGTCAGCTCGGCCTTGCACTGCTCGACAAGCTCCTTGACAGCCAAGACCTCCTCGACGCAAGTGACGAGCGGGATCATGATCTTTACGTCACCGAAGGCGCTAGCGCGCAGCAGGGCGCGGAGCTGGACCTTGTACTGGTCGGGATTGGCCAGGCAGTAACGCACGGCGCGGAAGCCCATGAAGGGGTTATCTTCCTTGACCATGTGCAGATACGGAATCTCCTTGTCGCCACCCACATCGAGCGTGCGGATGATGACCGGAGCGCCCTTGAGCGCGCTGGCGACCTTACGGTAGGCGTTGAACTGCTCCTCCTCGGAAGGAAGCTCGGCAGAGTCCATGAACAGGAACTCGGAGCGGAACAGACCGATGGCCTCGGCGTCGTGATCGAGCGCGTTGGGCACGTCATCGGGGTTACCGATGTTGCAGGCGATGATCTTCTTGATGCCATCGGCAGTCACGGACGGCTTGCCACGGAAGGCCTCGAGGGCTGCCTTCTCGGCAGCGAAGGCCTCGGCCTTGGCGGTGTAGGCGGCGAGCGTCTCCTCGTCGGGATCGGCCTCAACGATACCCTTGCCACCGTCGACGACAACGGTCATACCGTTGCGCAGCGCGGTGCAGCTGTTGGAAACCGAAAGGACAGCCGGGATCTCGAGGGCACGCGCGATGATCGCGGAGTGCGACGTGCGGCCACCGGTCTCGGTGACGATACCGGCAACGTGAGCCTTATCGATCGTGGCGGTCATGGACGGCGTGAGGTCGTGCACGACAACGACGGTGTTCTCGGGCAGGACGGAGAGGTCGACGACCTCCTTGCCCAGCAGCTCGGCCAGAATACCGGTGCGGATGTCGGCGATGTCGGCCGCGCGCAGACGGAACATCTCGTCGTCCATGGACAGGAACATGTTCTCGAACATGGTCGAGGTGTCCATGAGCGCCTGCTCGGCGCAGGTACCGCCGTCAATGGCGGCGTTGATGGCGTCGGTCATGCCCGGGTCCTGAGCCAGGACAATGTGTCCGCTCATGATCTCGGCCTCGGCCTCACCCACCGTCTCCTTCATGTGGTCGGCCTGAGCCTGGGTCTTCTCGCAGAAGACCGAAAGAGCGGACTGATAGCGCTCCTTCTCTGCTGCCGAATCAGCAACCTCGTGCGGCTCAAACGTCAAGTCGGGATCGACGGCGACCATGACGGTGCCGATACCGATGCCCTCGGAAGCGTTGACTCCCTGATACATTCCCATTCCTCTCTCCGTGTCATGTGATAAAGCGTTTTGCCATATCCATGACAAAAGAGCGCAGCTACCTTACAACAGGTCACTGCGCCCCCAAATATGAACTTAGTTGTTCAACATGCGACCCGTTTGAGTTCTACTCGCCAAGACCGCTCTTGATGAGCTCGATGGCAGCAGCCAGAGCCTCGGCCTCGTCAGCGCCGTCGCACTTGACCTCGACCTCGGTACCGCAGGGGATACCAGCAGCCATGAGGGCCATCGGGGACTTGCCGTTGACCTCCTTCTCGGGGGTGACGACCGTCACGTCACAGGCGTACTTGCCCATGGTGGAGGCGAACAGACCAGCCGGACGCATGTGCAGACCCTGAGGATTAACGAGGGTAGCCTTCTCAGAAACCATAATTGACTCCTTTTTTGTGTTTAACCCCTGTCGTGCGTGCGGCAGGAGTCAGATTCACGACGTTGTTTATATTAACTCACATCAAACGGTTTTTCATTGTGTTTCGGACGAATTATTGGACGGATGTCGTTCCTGCACGCTCGCCTGCCGGGCGGGGCGGTTAAGTTTGCTGCTCTACAGTCCTGCGCAAGACGGAAAGCACATTAAGTGCTTTC
>CAJJZO010000208.1 GCA_905197585.1 uncultured Collinsella sp. | reverse complement strand
TTGCGGTGAAATACGGACTGTTTGGACGCCCCACGGCCGCAAACAGTCCGTATTTCACCGCAACTGAGGAGGGGACACGGCATCTTTGCTGCTAGCGGGGCACGTAGCGACCGGGCTGGGCTCCGGTGGGCTCGCCATCGCGCGCCACCAGCACGCCGTTCACAAACACGGCCTTGGCGCGGCCATGTGCCTCAAAGCCCTCGAGCGGCGTGTAGTCCACGGCCTGATGCTGCGTCGCGGCGCTGATCGTCCAACGCGCGCAAGGATCCCACACGCACACGTCGGCATCGGCACCCTCGGCAAGACAGCCCTTGCGCGGATACATGCCAAAGACGCGCGCCGGGTTCTCGCTCATCAGGCGGCAGAGGTCCTCGGGGCCCAGCTGTCCCTCAAAGCTCGTAGCGATCGCGACGGGACGATGCTCCACACCGGGTCCGCCGTTGGGAATCGCGCGGAAGTCGTCGCGCCCGCGGTCCTTTTGCCCGTGCAGGTTAAAGCTGCAGTGGTCGGTCGCGATCGTATCGATCTCGCCGGCCACAAGCGCCTCGCGCAGTGCCGCACGGTCGCCCGCATGGCGCAGCGGCGGGCTCATCACATATTTGGCGCCCGCAAAGCCGTCCTCGCCCTGCTCCAAATAGCACGTATCGTCGAGCATCAGATACTGAGGGCAGGTCTCGACATAGATATTCTTCTGCCCGCGCGCCTTGGCGGCACGAATGGCCTCGAGCCCCAGCTTGGTCGAAAGGTGCACCACGTTGACCGGAGCGTCCCCGGCCAAGTGCGCCAGATACAGCAGGCGGCTCACGGCCTCACCCTCGCACACGTCCGGACGGCTGAGCGCATGCCCCTCGGGCCCGTGGATGCGCCGCTCAAACACGCGCTTCTGCAGCTCATTCACCAGCGTACCGTTCTCGCAATGCACGCACAGGATACCGCCCACGCGCTTGAGCTCCTCCAGCACCTCGAGTGTCTCGGCATCGTCCAAGCGCAGGTGGTCATAGGCAAAGTAGGTCTTAAACGACGATACGCCCGCCTCGCGCATAGCCGAAAGATCGGCGCGGTTGCGCTCATTCCACTCGGCGAGTGCCATATGAAAGGCGTAGTTGGCCGTGCAGGTTCCGTCGGCACGGCGATGCCACTCGGCAAGGGCGTCGGGCATGGTCACGCCGCGATCGGCCGTCGCGTAGTCCACGATGGTCGTCGTACCGCCGCAGGCAGCCGCACGCGTGCCGGTTTCAAAGCTATCGGCTGTCCAATCCATGCCAGTCCAGCACTGCATATGCGTGTGGCCGTCGATAAAGCCGGGGAACACCCAACAGCCCACGGCATCCTCGACGGTATCGCCCTCGGCCGGCTCAATCGCTGCGGCAATCCGCACAATCTTGTCGCCCTCCATGGCAAGATCGGCGCGGCGAAGCCCCTGGGGCGTCACGAGCGCGCCGTTTTTGATGATGATCATGTTGCTCCTTATTGATTAATACAGTTGGCCACGCGATCAAAATACGAGCAGGCGGCAATATGCTCCGTTATGCGTCGCTGTCCCTTGACGGTATCGACGTCCCACAGCTCGTAGGCACGCGCCTCGACCAGCACCACGTCGGTGCGACCTTTGAGAATCGAGCCCCCGCCGTCCTTGCCCTCAAGACACATAAGTGCATCGAACAGTTCCGCCGGAACGAGCACCGGGCTCGAAGGCTCACCGTTACACGCAAGACGCACCGGATGTTTGCGGCCACGCTCGTCAAATGCACGAACCATAGCCTCAAAAGAATCCGAACTCACGAGCGGCTGGTCGCCCGGTAAAAAGAGGCAACCTTTCCAGTTGCGTTCGACTCCCCACGAAAGGCCCGCACGGACGCTTTCGCTGCGCAGCTCGCCATCGTGCAGCACGCACGGGCAATGCTTGTCCTCGCAAATCTGGGCGACCTCGGGCCAACGCGTCGAAACCACAACGTCAAAGCCCCGGGGAACCGAATCGATGGTCCGGGCAATCAGCGGCTCGCCATAGATATCGGCGAGCATCTTGTTGGAGCCAAACCGCTTGCCCTCGCCCGAAGCCATAATCACGCAACCAAGTTTCATCTCCGCAAACCTCCCCTGGCTGCCTTGGACGCCATAGTTGCTATACCCACCATACCAAGCTCACACTCCGTCGGAACAGGCATGCGCTCGTTTTTCCAGCGAACGCCCCTTGGCTCTCCATAGCACAAAGGAGGGCGCCCCGCGACGCAGGGCACCCTCCTCAATGGTGCAGATATGCCTACTCAGCGTCGCCGGTAAACGTGGTACCGGTCTTGCCGGCAAGACCGTCACGCGCCTTCTCGAGCAGCGTGATGAGCGCCGTGCGGCCCGGCTTGCTCTCGGCAAACGTCGAGGCGGCCTGGACCTTGGGCAGCATGGAGCCACGACCGAACTCGTTGGCCTCGGACAGACGCTTTACGTCAGCCGCAGTCAGCGTGTCGAGCCACTGCTCGTGGTCGGTGCCAAAGCCAATGGCAACCTTCTCCACGGCCGTCAGGATAATCAGGGCATCGGCGTCGAGCTGCTCGGCGAGCTTCTCGGCCGCAAAGTCCTTATCGATGACGGCGGCAGCGCCCTTAAGGTGGTTGCCCTGGGCCTTGGTGACGGGAATACCGCCACCGCCGCAGGAGATCACCACGTGGTTGGACTCGACGAGCGACTTGATGGTGTCGAGCTCGACGATGTTCACGGGCTTGGGCGAGGCAACCACGCGACGGAAGCCCTGCTTCTCGTCGTGGATGAACTGGTAGCCGCGGTCGGCCTCCAGCTCCTTGGCCTCGGCCTCGCTCATCCACGGACCAATCGGCTTGACCGGGTCGGCAAAGGCCGGGTCGTCTGCCGCAACCTCGACCTGGGTGAGCACGGTGGCGACGCCCTTGTCGATATTGCGGTCGAGCATTTCCTCGCGCAGCGCATTTTGCAGGTCATAGCCAATGTAGCCCTGGCTCATGGCGCCGCAAACGGACAAGGGGCAGGGAACGTACTTCTGAGGATTAGAGCGCGTGAGCTCAGCCATCGCGTTGGCGATCATGCCCACCTGGGGACCGTTGCCATGCACGACGACGACCTCGTTGCCCTCCTCGATCAGGTCGACGATAGCCTTGGAAGTCGTCTTGACGGCCTCCATCTGCTCGGGAAGGTTGGCGCCGAGGGCGTTTCCGCCCAGGGCGACAAC
>CAJJZO010000207.1 GCA_905197585.1 uncultured Collinsella sp. | reverse complement strand
AAGCAGACCTTCATGACCTCGTTGACGCGCGGGTCGTTGTTGATGACCTCGGCCACCGAGTTGATCAGGCGGATGGTCTCCTTGGCAAAGGTGTAGCTCGAGGCGGCCTTGCCGCTAAAGATGAAGGTCGTCGGCGTCACGTGGAAGTTGGGATCGGCGATGCGACGGTTGTAGATGTCCATCACCTTCATGATGTTCATGAGCTGGCGCTTGTAGGCATGGAAGCGCTTCACCTGAACGTCGAAGACGGTGTTGGGGTCGATGACCAGACCGGTCTCGGCCTTAACGTAGGCGGCCAGACGCTCCTTGTTGGCGCGCTTTGAGGCACCCACGGCCTTCAGGAACTCGGTGTCGTTCTGGAACTCCTTGAGCTTCTCCAGCTCAAAGGCGTCCTTCAGCCAGCCATCGCCAATGGCCTCGGTCACGAGCTTGGCATAGGTGGGGTTGGCCTCGGCAAAGAAGCGACGGTGCGAGATGCCGTTGGTCTTGTTGTTGAACTTCTCGGGCGTTATGGCATAGAAGTCCTTGAGCACGATGTTCTTGATGATGTCGGAGTGGATCTTGGCCACGCCGTTGACGCTGTGGCTGCAGATCACGGACAGGTTGGCCATGCGAATCTCGCCGTCCCACAGAATGGCGGTCTGGCGCAGACGCTCCTGCCAGCCTTCCTGCGTGGTGTCGAACGACTCGTGCCAACGACGGCTGATCTCGTCGATGATCTGGTACACACGGGGTAGGAGCTTGGAGAACGTGCCGATGGGCCACTTCTCCAGAGCCTCGGGCAGAATGGTGTGGTTGGTGTAGCTCACAACCTGCGTCACGATGTTCCAGGCGTCATCCCACTCGAGCTTCTTCTCGTCGATGAGGATGCGCATGAGCTCGGGGCCGCACATGGCAGGGTGGGTATCGTTGGTATGGATGGCCACAAACTGCGGCAGCAGCTCCCAGTTCTCGCCGTGCTCCTTCTCAAAGGTGTCGAGCAGGCTGTAGATGCCGGCCGATACAAACAGGTACTCCTGCTTCAGGCGCAGCAGACGGCCGTGCTCGCCGGCGTCGTTGGGGTAGAGGATGGCGCTGATGGCCTCGGCCTCGGCGCGCTCGGCATCTGCCAGGGCGTAGTCGCCGCGGTTGAAGGCCTCCAGATCGAAGTGCTCTTCGACCGGCTCGGCGGCCCAGACGCGCAGCTTGTTGACGGTCTCGCCGGCATAGCCCACAACAGGGATGTCATAGGGAACGGCCAGAATGTCCTGCGTGTCCACCGTGCGGTAGAACGTGCGGCCGTTCTCCTCAAAGCCCTCGACGCGGCCACCAAACTTGATGGTCACGGCCTTGTCCTGACGGCGGACCTCCCAGGGATAGCCATGGGTGAGCCACTCGTCGGTAGCCTCGACCTGGCTGCCGTTGACGATCTCCTGCTTAAACAGGCCGTAGCGGTAGCGCATGCCGTTGCCGTAGCCGGCAATGCCCTCGGCTGCCATGGAATCCAAGAAGCATGCGGCCAGACGGCCCAGGCCACCGTTGCCCAGCGCCGGATCGGGCTCCTGGTTCTCGATGACGGACAGGTCAAAGCCCATGTCGTCGAGCGCCTCGGCGACCATGTCGCGCACGCCAAAGTTGAGCAGGTAGTTGTCGAGCAGGCGGCCGATCAAAAACTCGATCGAGAAGTAGTACACGCGCTTCTTGCCCTCGGCGGTGGCGCGGGCATCGCTCTTGGTGGCAACGGTGCGTGCCTTCTCGGCCACGAGCTTGGCCAGGGCGTTAAAGCGGTCGAGGTCGCTGGCGGCCTCGACGCTCTTGCCGCTGATGCTCATGACGGCATCGCGATAGAGCTCGGTAAACTCCTGCTTGTTGTCGAAGATCTTATTCATACGTTCCTTTCCCCCGGGGATGTTTCTCCCGGAACGGTTATGACATGTATCCTACGCCCCCGCGGGGCGGGTAATTACAGTGGTAACGCCTTTGTTACGCTTTCTTGGCAGGAGCCTTAACAGCAGCTGCCTTGGCCTTGGGAGCAGCCTTTTTGGTGGCTGCCTTTTTGGCCGTGGTGGACTTGGCCGAAGCCTTGGCTGCGGGCTTGGCAGCCTTCGCCTTGGCCGGAGCCTTCTTAGCAGCCGCGGTCTTGGGCTTTACCGAAGACGTACGCTTTTTGGGCGCAGCCTTGGGCTCCTCGACTACAGGCGGCTTATAGCTGCTGGGACCGCGGCGCTTAAGCACCACGCCTGCAAGGCCGGGCACCTTAATCTCGATGGAGTCCATCTGCCCGTTCCAGGGATAGGGCTCGCTCGAGCAGGTGTAGGGCTCCTCGCCGGCATAGCCGCTGCCGCCAAACTCAGGACGGTCGGAATCAAAGATGACCTCCCAGTCACCCTCGCGCGGCACGCCCACGCGGAAGCTCTCGTAGCTCGCCGGGTCAAAGTTGATCAGGATTACCAGGTCGTTGTCGACGTCCTCGCCCTGGCGCACAAAGCTCACGATGGACTGCTTGGAGTTGTCCGCGTCGATCCAGGTAAAGCCGTCGTCGGTGTAGCCGCGCTCGTACAGGGCAGGCTCGTCGGTGTACAGGTGGTTGAGCGCCTTAATAAACGCCTGATGATGACGGTGGGTCTCGTACTCCTCGGTCAGGAACCACTGAATGGACTCGTAGTAGCGCCACTCAATAAACTGGCCGATCTCGTTGCCCATAAAGTTGAGCTTGGCTCCGGGGTGCGTCATTTGGTAGAAGGCCAGCGTGCGCAGACCGGCAAACTGGCGCCACCAGTCGCCCGGCATGCGGCCGATCAACGAACACTTGCCGTGCACGACCTCGTCGTGGCTCAGCGGGCAGATGAAGTTCTCGGTAAAGGCGTACATGATGGAGAACGTGAGCAGCCCGTGGTTGCCGGGGCGCCACGGAAAATCGGTCTGCATGTAGTGAAGGGTGTCGTTCATCCAGCCCATGTCCCACTTGTAGTGGAAGCCCAGGCCGCCGTCCTGCGGCGGATAGGTCACGAGCGGCCACGCGGTGGACTCCTCGGCCATCATCATCACGTCGGGGTAGTGGGCCTCCACGGCGCAGTTGACCTGGCGAATGAACGCGCTGGCGTCCAGGTCCTCCTCGGTACCGTACTTGTTGAACTTCTTTTGGCCGGGATCATCGATGCCAAAGTTGAGGTACAGCATGCTGGACACGCCGTCCATGCGAATGCCATCCACGTGGAAGTTCTCGAGCCAATACA
>CAJJZO010000206.1 GCA_905197585.1 uncultured Collinsella sp. | reverse complement strand
GCAAGAAGCGCGAGAAGAAGGCCATGCGCACCATGGTCGTCGAGACCGGTGAGCGCGTCGACGGTCGTGCCGCCGACGAGATCCGTCCCATCATGGTGAAGGACAACTACCTGCCGCTCGTTCATGGTTCCGGCCTGTTCCAGCGTGGCCAGACCCAGGTGCTTTCCGTCCTGTCGCTCGGCATGCTCAACGAGGGCCAGCGTCTGGACACCATCGAGCCCACCGAGGGCAAGCGCTACATGCACCACTACAACTTCCCGCCGTTCTGCACCGGCGAGACCGGCCGCATGGGCAGCCCCAAGCGCCGCGAGATCGGTCACGGCAACCTGGCAGAGCGCGCTCTGCTTCCGGTGCTCCCCGACGAGAACGAGTTCCCCTACGCCATCCGCGTCGTCTCCGAGGTCATGGAGTCCAACGGCTCCTCTTCGATGGCTTCGACCTGCGGCTCCACGCTCGCCCTTATGGACGGCGGCGTGCCCATTAAGCGCCCGGTCTCCGGTATCGCCATGGGCCTGATCCAGGAGGAGGGCAAGACCGTGGTCCTGTCCGACATCCAGGGTCTCGAGGACTTCCTGGGCGACATGGACTTTAAGGTCACCGGCACCACCGAGGGCATTACCGCCCTGCAGATGGACAACAAGGCCACCGGCCTTACCTTCGACATCCTGGCCCGCGCCCTGCAGCAGGCCAAGGAGGGTCGCGCCTTCATCCTGCAGAAGATGCTCGATGTGATCCCCGAGCCGCGCCACACCACGCGCAGCACCGCTCCGCGCATCGTTTCCATCCAGGTCCCGACCGACAAGATCCGCGACGTCATCGGTTCCGGCGGTAAGGTCATCCGCGGTATCCAGGACGAGACTGGCGCTTCGGTCGACATCCAGGAGGACGGCACCGTCTTTGTCGGTGGCACCGGCGAGTCCGTGGACCAGGCCGTCGAGCGCATCAAGCTCATCATAAAAGAGCCCGAGGTCGGCGAGATCTTTGAGGGCGAGGTCGTCGGCATCAAGGACTTCGGCGCCTTCGTGAAGCTCACGCCGGGCAAGGACGGCCTGCTCCACATCTCGCGCATGGCCAACGGTCGTGTAGCGAAGGTCGAAGATGTGATGAACATCGGCGATATCGTGAAGGTCGAGGTCATCGAAGTGGGCGACAACGGCAAGATCTCGCTCGATCGTCTGGATAAGCCCGAGGCCCCGGCTCGCGCCGAGGGTGCCTCAGAGGGCGACGGCGAGCACTTCCAGCGCCGTGAGCGTCCGCGTCGCGAGCGCTCCGAGCGCAGCGACCGTCCGCGCCGTCCCGGCGACAACGGAGGCCGCAAGCCCCGCCGTCACCACGACGCCGAGTAACAGCTACACATAAGCAGCTCAACAAGGGCGACTCCGTACAGGGGCCGCCCTTTTGCTTGCGCCCGGGAGGGCCGCATATGAAGTTTCCTGCTCTACGGGAAACCGACGGGATAGACCGGTTTGGATGGGGCTTTGATGCATGAGTGGTCTGTTGGTGGGCAAATGGGTATCATGTTTTGGTTATTGCATCGACTCTGTGGTGCATGTTTGTACGTTCCCGGCGGTCGGTTTGCCAGAAGCGCCCCGTCGGTTGTTTCAGACCCGTTTCGAAGAAAGGAAACAACACTCACCTATGGCAGCTAAAAAATCATCTCCCTTGAAGATCATTCCGCTCGGCGGCCTTGACGGCATCGGCAAGAACATGACGGTCTTCGAGTGCGGCGACGACATGGTGCTCGTCGACGCCGGCCTCATGTTCCCGGATGACTCCCAGCCCGGTATCGACCTGGTGCTTCCCGACTACACCTATGTTTTGGAGAACGAGGAAAAGCTCCGCGGTATCGTCGTCCCCCACGGCCACGAGGACCACACCGGTTCGCTTCCGTACCTGCTGCAGGACCTCAACAATAAGGTGCCCATCTTTTCGAGCAAGCTGACGCTTGGCTTTATCGAGGGCAAGCTTTCTGAGTTCCGCATCCGCGCACCCAAGTTCCGCGAGGTCAAGGGCGGCAGCCATGTCAACCTCGGCGGCATCTCGCTCGACTTCTTCTCGATGACGCACTCCATTCCCGGCGCTCTGGGCGTGTTCATCCGCACCAACCAGGGTACCGTTATGCACACCGGCGACTTTAAGCTCGACCAGACGCCCATCGACGGCGTCACGCCCGACTATGCCGCTATCAGCCGCTTTGCCAAGCAGGGTATCGACCTGCTGCTTTCCGACTCCACCAACGCCACGGTTCCCGGCTTTACCAAGTCCGAGGCCGAGGTTGGTCCCAACCTGCTGCACGCCATTAAGAACGCGCCGGGTCGCGTGTTCGTTGCGTCGTTCTCGAGCCACATCCATCGTTTGCAGCAGATCTGCGATGCCGCCCGCAAGTGCGGCCGTAAGGTCGTTGTGACCGGTCGCTCCATGCTCACTAACACCCGCGTGGCGCGCGAGCTTGGCTACCTCAACATCGACGACGCCGATATCATCGATGCCTTTGACATTGATAACCTGCCTGACGACAAGATTGTTGTCATGTGCACCGGTTCGCAGGGCGAGCCGCTGTCGGCCCTGTCCCGCATGGCCAATGGCGAGCACAAGACGCTCTCCATCCACGAGGGCGATACCGTTATCCTCTCGGCAACTCCTGTTCCCGGCAATGAGAAAGCCGTCCAGCAGGTCGTCAACAGCCTGGCCAAGCTCGGCTGCGACGTGTGGGATAAGAACCGCGCCCTCGTTCACGTTTCCGGTCACGGTAGCCAGGAGGAGCTCAAGCTCCTGATGGCCATGGCCAAGCCCACGTACTTTATGCCGGTTCACGGTGAAGCCGTGCATCTGCGCGCCCATGCCCAGCTGGCCCGCAAGATGGGTCTCAAGGACGATCATATCTTTATCCTCGACAACGGCGACACGCTCGAGATGCGCGGCGGTATCGTTAAGCGCGGTACGCCCGTCGAGTCCGGCGTCGTTTACGTCGACGGCCTGCGCATCGGCGATACCGACCCCATCGTCCTGCGTGATCGTCAGAAGCTCGCCAACGACGGTATGGTTACCGCTGTTGCCATCGTCTCGCTCAAGCACAAGAAGATCGAGGCCATCGAGTTCTCGGGCCGCGGCGTCTCGTTTGCCATCGACGACCAGTTCTCCGAGGATGCCTCCGCGTCCATTATGAAGACGATCGAGAAGGGCAAGTTCAGCTTTACGAGCAGCGGTTCCGATGCCATTCGCAA
>CAJJZO010000205.1 GCA_905197585.1 uncultured Collinsella sp. | reverse complement strand
AAAATCATGTCCTTAACGATGCCACGATCGTGGCTCGACATGCGTCCGACCATGCCCAAGTCGATAAAGTAAACGATGCCGTCCTTGAGAATGATGTTTCCCGCATGCGGGTCGGCATGGAAAAAGCCGTCGTCGAGCACCTGCGTCGAGTAGTCCTCGACGATTGCGGCACCGATCTTTTCCAAGTCATAGCCCTCGGCCACCAAGCGTTCAGGATCGGCGATGGAGATGCCGTCGACGTAGTCCATGACCACCACGTGCTCGGTGCACAGGTCCAGATAGGATTTAGGGCACGTCACGCCATGAACGCTCTTATGGAACTCGTAGAAGTCGTTGAGGTTTTTGGCCTCGGCCAAAAAGTTGGTCTCCTCGCGAAACGAGGTCCACAACTCCTCGACTACGCCGTGCAGGTCAACGAATTGATCGGTGTTGACAAACTTGGAAACGATGCGCACCACCGAGCGAATGATATCGATGTCCTGTGCCATAACCTGCTGCGCACCGGGGCGCTGCACCTTGACGGCCACGTCCTCGCCCGTCACCAGACGAGCGCGGTGCACCTGCGCGAGCGATGCGCTACCAAGCGGGTTGGGGTCGATCGCATCGAACATCTCCCCCAGGCGCAGGCCGTATTCTTCTTCCAGACAGCTGAGTACGACCTCGTACGGCACCGGCTCCACGTCGGAGCGCAGACGACGCAGCTCGTCGCAAAAGCGTTGCGGCAGAATCTCGGACCGGTTGGCCAGAATCTGCCCCATCTTGACGAACATAGGGCCGAGTTCCTCGAGCAGGCGGCGCAAACGAACCGGCGTGAGGTTATCCCACACGCGGTACTTTTTGACCAGGCGAACAATCTGCCCAATGCGTTCGCGACGACCCGCCGGCGTGAGCTGGTATTCCTCGTCCGGTGCCATCGCGTCGGGCTCCTCGGGCACCATATCGACAGCGCGTGGCTTCTTGCGAGCGCCCGAGACGGCAGCGTCGACCTCATCGACAACCGCCGCCTCGTCACCCAGAGGATCTAGATTGTTGTAATCGGTGGTGGAATCTGCCATCTGCGCTGCTACTCGGCCTCTTCGGTATCCTTCGCATCGTCGGGCTCAACGGACTCGACGGGCACCGAGGTCACGTTGTCCTCGACCGAATCGACGATGTCGCGCACATGGGCCAGGAAGGCCGTACGCTCGGGCGCAGTCATAACGCGGACGCGAGCCAGAATGAGCTCGTCGAGCACGCGTTGGGCCGCGGTCTCGCCCTGCATGCCCAGACGCTCGGTCAGGTCGGAGATGGTACCGCCGGCCTGCTCGAACATGTCGGACACACTGCGGGCGATATCGGGGGTGGCGGTGTCCTTGCGGACCTGCTCGCCTTTGGTATTAAGGTCGTCGAGGACCTTCTTGCCGCCTTCAACAGCAACGGCGGCAGCGCCAAAGCCCACGTTAATGGCGCCGTTAACAAGCTGATCGAGTTTCATAACCATGGTTGTCTCCAATCACAAACAACTGCATTGGCGTTCTTGTACCCAAGATTGAGTGAAAGCGACAAAGCGTTTTAGCACTATTCGATCGACGGGAAATCCCTACCTCACGTTGTCGTTCATCGCGAAAGAGTTCTTCATGGCGCAGCTCGTGGTGTAGAGCACCTTGCCCAGCAGGGCATCGGTCTCCACGCGCACAAGCTCGGCAAAGGCCTCGTTGGCGCGTGCAAGCTCGGCAGGCACCTCGGCCTCGGGTAGCGCGGCTACGGCAGCATCGACGTCATGGATCTGCTTGTGGCCCATGCCACCGACCTTCTCCTGATAATCCTCGACCGCGCGACCGCACTCATGGAAGCGGACGTCGGCCAGGGCGCCGATCAGGCGGTTGGCCCAGTAGAAGTTTTCGGACGTCACGCGAGCCTGCGTGTCGGCATAGTACTCGGGCATGGTCTCGACGTTGGCGTACAGCGGAACCAGCGCGTTAAACGAGTTGGAGCCAAAGGCCATCCACTGCACGGCGCGATACGCCGGCTGCGCATAGGGGCGCAGCTGCAGCACGGCGAGCTGGCTGTTGCGGTTGATGCCGATGGGGCGATAGGCGCCGCGCGTGGCGGGCGTGCCCTTACTGCCGTAGCAGTCGTACTCCGTGCCCTGGTAGTGGCTCGAAAGCACGTACTTGATGTCCTCGATGGTCACCTTGCGCTCGGGCACGCGGCTCCAGGGGATATCGTCGCTCTCGGGCGTGTAGTCGGCGTCGGGGCCATCCCACACGTCGCTGGGGTTGAGGCAGCGCTGCATGTACCAGGCGCGCGGCGTGTTGTAGACATGGTCGCTGTCGCTGTGCGAGCCAAAGGCCTCGCGCGGGTTGAAGACCGCAGCCGGGCCGTCGCCCTCGACGCCCAGCGTCAGGTCCAGATGCCACTCGGCCATCCAGGCGCGCAAGTCGGCGGAGCACATGTGGTCGGCCTGGGCGCCCTCGGCGTCATCCAGGTCAAAGCTGTCGATACCCAGCTGGTTGGGCATGGTCACATAGGCGTCGTCAGGCACGCGCTTGGCAATCCAGTGGTGGCCGCCGATGGTCTCGAGCCACCAGATCTCGTCCACGTCGCTAAAGGCGATGCCGTTGTTCTCGTAGGTGCCGTAGCGCTCGAGCAGGTCACCCAGGATACGAACGCCGTCGCGGGCGGACTTAGCGTACGGCAGGACCAGGGTCACCATGTCCTCCTCGCCCAGGCCACCAGGCTGCGCCGGCACATAGCCGTCCTCACCCTCGTTGCCCTTGGCGGGCACGTAGTCCACGAGCGGATCGGCGCCGCGAACGCGCTCGTTGGTGGTGAGCGTCTCGGTTGCGGACATGCCAACATTGAGCTCGTTGAAGCCCGCCTCGGCCCAAATGCCGTGGCCCGGGACAACATCGGGGACACTCGTGTAGCGCATGGGGTTATCGGGCAGCTCAACGGTCAGGTGACTCAGGACGCTCGTGTAGACGCGCGGCTGCTCGTCGGGATGCACTACGCGCATGCGCTTGGGCTCAAACACCCCGTTGGACGAGTCCTCGTTACGCGCGACAAGCGTCGACCCGTCGTAGCTCGCGTTCTTACCAACCAAAATCGTTGTGCACGGCATGCGCATCCTCCTTGAGCGAAGAAATCAAACGGCAACAGTGTATCGCTTCGACGCAAAAAGGGCGAAACCACGGCCTCGGCAGCCCCCGTGGTCAAAAAATCCCAAATATGAGTACTGTCACAAATTTAGT
>CAJJZO010000204.1 GCA_905197585.1 uncultured Collinsella sp. | reverse complement strand
GGCCGGCGCGCGAGCGCTTGTCGGTGGTGAGCTCGGTGATGTCCTGGCCGTCAAAGACGATGCGGCCGTCGTTGACCGTGTAGACGGGGTCGCCCATGACCAGGTGGCCGAGGGTAGACTTGCCGGCGCCGTTGGGGCCCATCAGCACGTGGGTCTCGCCGGCGGCGACGTTGAGGTTGACGTTGTGGAGGATGGTCTTCTCGTCCACGGAGGCGGTCAGACCTTCGATGGAAAGCAGCGGATTTGCGCTCATGCTGTCCCTCTCTGTATATGGTGTACTCATAGGTGAACTAAACCCTAGGAATCTTCTCGGAATAAAGTTACTATGGGTTCGGCGTTAGTCAAGGGAAAACCCGACTAATCCACTCGACTTTTCTAATTCTGGGACAAATTAACGTGTTGTGTTTGTCCGTCTTACTTAAGAGTTGGGACAAACAAACGTGGTTATGTTGTTCCAGATGCGATGGGAGGGTAGGTATGCTCATTTCTTCTAAGGGCCGCTATGCCCTCCGGCTGATGATCTATATCGCGGCGCTGGGCGACGCCGAGGGCAAGATTGCCCTGCGCGAGGTTGCCGACCGCGAGCATATCTCGCAAAAGTATTTGGAGCAGCTGGTTCGTCCGCTTATGAAGGCTGGCCTGCTTAAGAGCGTGCGCGGCAAGGGCGGCGGCTACATGATGGCCAAGGACCCCGCCGAGGTGCGCGCCGGCGACATCCTGCGTGCCGTTGAGGGCAGCACGGCTCCGGTGGCGTGCGATGGCATCGACAACAGCTGCACCCGTAGCGATTTGTGCTCGACCGTCAAGTTCTGGCGCGGTCTGGATGACGTGATCGAAAAGTACGTCGACGGCGTGACGTTGGCCGACCTGGCCGCCGTCCCCGAAATCAACTTTGACATTAAGCTGTAGGTTGAGCGCAATTCCTTAAGATTTCGCGGAGGGTTGTTGCCGTTTACCGAGGGGTTGTTGTGCAACAACGGGTGAGCTGCAATACTTAATTCTATCTTTGCAAACTGCACTTTAACTACACCAATGCAGGGAGGATCTTATGCAGCGCAAGCATTCTGCTATTGTCGCGGGCCTGACGCTGGCGCTTTCGTTTGGCGCCGTTTCCGTGCCGGCACCCGCCGCTGCCGAGGAGCCCACGCCGGGCGTTGCCTCGGATGCGACCGATATCGATAAGGGTCTCTACACCCAGCAGTCTTTCTCGGGCGTACTGAGGTCGGTCCAGGGCGTTTCGTTTGTCAACGTGACTCCCGAGATGAAGTACTTTACCAAGTACGAGAGCCATGGCAACTACAACCAGGGCTTTTCGTACGGTGACGGCTATAACGCGCTGGGTTATTACCAGTTCGACCGTCGTTGGTCGCTCATTCCGTTTATGAAGCAGGCCTACAACTACAACCCCGAAAAATACAGCATGCTCAAGGATGCGATTGATCGCGGCAGCGAGATTTCCAACACGAGTAATGTCATGTACGAGAACGGCCAGCTCACCGAGCTGGGCCATATCGCGCAGGATGCCTTCCAAGGTGCGTACAACACCGATCCTGTTGAGTTCTCAGCACTTCAAGATGCGTATGCGTACAACTCGTACTATGCGGTGACCGAGGCGTGGCTCAAGAGCGGCCTGGGTATTGATATTTCGGGCCGCGCCGATTGCGTCAAGGGCATGGTGTGGAGCATTACCAACATGTGCGGCACCGGTGGCTGCAGGGACTTTTTCCGCTGGGCGAATCTTTCCAATGATATGTCCGACCGCGAGTTTGTGACGGCGCTCTCCAACAGCGTGGTCAATAACGTGGCGACCAAGTATTCGAGCCAGCCCCAGTATCATGAGGGCTGGAAGAATCGTTATAAGAATGAGCTGAAGGACTGCTTGGCTTATATCGCCGAGGACGAGGCAGCCGCTGCGACGCCCGTGCAGCCCGAACCTACGCCGGCGCCCTCGCCGACACCTGATTCGAATGACGACTCGAGTGACGATGCCAACGATGACAGGATGGATGCGCCCTCGACCGGTGCTGACGGTGATGGCTCTGCTGATGGCACTACCAACAACGGCTCCACCTCGAACGGCTCCGATTCAAACGGCTCTGCTGCGGGCGATTCGTCTTCAAGCTCTGCCGGCAATACGGACAGCGACGCTTCTGGTTCGACCGGCGCTGACACCTCTAACTCATCTACCGGCTCGAGCGATTCGTCCGTTGACACCGGCTCTAACAACGGCTCCGGCTCTGACGCAACCCCTGATTCCGATGCTTCCAAGGACGACTCGAATAAGGCGCCGGACGCTCCCGTTGCTTCGCCGGACAAGAAGCCTTCTTTCTCCGAGCAGCTTGGTTCTACGCTGGGCTCTTCGCTGATGGCTGGCGTCAATAATGGTTCGACTCAGAACAAGGACAACTCTGATCAGGCTTCCACGGAAAAGACCGAAGCCGTAAAGGGCGACTCCAAGGATAAGGCTTCCGAGAAGGTTGAATCCGATAAGGGTTCTAGCTCTGATGAGAAGGACGACAAGTCCGCTCAGAAGAAGGACGAGGACAAGAAGTCTGAATCTGAGGAGAAGGACAAGAACAAGGACAAGACCGAGGACGGAAAGCAGCAGGGCGAGGACAGCAGTAAGGGCAACACCGACAACCAGAACCAAGAGCAAAATGACTCCAAGACGGTGACCACTACAACCACCACTACAACGACTAAGACTTCGGGCGGTAACATGCCCAAGACGGGCGACCTTATCGTTATGGCGAGCCTTGCCAGCGCGAGCTTGGCCACGCTGGGCGCTACGTCTATCGTAAGTGGTAAGTATAAGCTCGATCAGCAGAAGAAGGCTTCTGGGGAGGACGACTCGGGGGAGTAGGCTCTTAGTTGCCAGATAACTAAATAGTCGGGACGGGGTCCGGTGCGAATGTATCGGGCCCCGTTTTGTTGTGCAACGATTAATTGTGCCCCCTCACACCTCTTGTTACTACCGTTGCCCGATATGTTTGCGCGGCGACATCGGTACATGCGATGCGGTCATTACAATTGGCATCGTGCTGCGATTTAGGGGGAACGTTTTGGTGTCTGAACAGGCAAATGTTGATTGTGCTGCTGGCTTTGGCGTGCGTTTGATCGGCTGTGCCGACGATGCGGCTTTGCCCATTGGCATGCACGACTATGCGGAGGCTCTTGGTTGCTGCACGCTGGTCGACAAGACCATGTTTATTGCCGATGCGTTGGACTGCGACGCGTCCGTTGTGG
>CAJJZO010000203.1 GCA_905197585.1 uncultured Collinsella sp. | reverse complement strand
CGGGCTCAAACTGACCCTCGAGCTCGGAGAGCAGGAAGCGCAGCGTGTTGCGGAAACGACGGTAGGCATCGGACGTACGAGCAAGAATCTCGTGGTCGATGGACACGTCGGAGCTGGTATCGACAGATGCAACCCACAGACGGATGATGTCGGCGCCCATCTCGTCGCAGACCTTATTGGGGTCGATGACGTTGCCGAGCGACTTGGACATCTTTCGACCCTGGCCGTCGAGGGTGAAGCCCTGCGAGACGACCGCCTTGTACGGAGCGTGGCCATTGGCACCCACCGAGGTGAGCAACGAGCTCTGGAACCAACCGCGGTGCTGGTCGGAGCCCTCGAGATACACGTCCGCCGGATACTCCAGCTCGGGACGGTACTCGCAGACGGCCTTCCAGGAGACGCCGGAATCCCACCACACGTCGAGGATGTCCTTATCGGCCTTGAGGTGATGGCCGCCGCACTTGGGGCAGACGCAGGCCTCGCCCAGGTAGCTCTCGGGAGCGTCGGTGAACCAGGCGTCGGAGCCCTTCTCGTGGAAGAGCTTGATGACGGCGTCGAGCGTGGCGTCGTTCATAACCTTCTCGCCGCAGTCGGCGCAAGTGTAGCTCGGGATAGGCACGCCCCAGTTGCGCTGACGGCTGATGCACCAGTCGGGACGCTGCTCGACCATGGCGCCGATGCGGTTGGCGGCGTGAGCCGGATACCACTTGACGTTCTCGCGAACCTCCTTGCCAGCCTGCTCACGCAAGCCGGTCTTGTCCATCGAGACAAACCACTGGTCGGTAGCACGGAAGAGCACCGGGTGCTTGCAGCGCCAGCAGTGCGGATAGCTGTGCGTGATCTTCTTCTCGAGGACCAGGGTACCGCGCTCGCGCAGGAACTCGATGATGTGCGGGTTGGCCTCATCGGTATCCATACCGCTGAAGGGGCCACCGGTGCCAAACTCCTCGCCGGTGTAGAACTTGCCGTCGTCATCGACCGGCATGCAGATGTCGGTGATGCCCTCCTTGAGGCACGCGAAGTAGTCATCGACGCCGTGACCGGGCGAGTTGTGGACGATACCGGTACCGTCATCGACACCGACGTAATCGGCCAGCAGCGCCACGCCCTCAACGCCGTCAAAGATCGGCTGCTTGTAGTGGATGTGGTGGAAGGTCTCGGCGGGAACCACGTAGGGCTTTCCGTCGACCATAACCGGGGTGTACTCCCAGCCAAACTCCTCGCAGCACTTGGGAGCCAGGTCCTCAAGCATGACCTCGGCACGGCCATCGTGCTCAACGGCGACATAGACGGCGCCGGGCTTAAGGGAAACGGCCTGGTCGGAGGGGATGGTCCACGGCGTGGTCGTCCAGATGATAAAGTCAACCGGGCCGTCGAAGTTCTCGAGGCCGGCGGGCTTGGAGGTCATCTCAAAGCGCACGAAGATGGACGGGCTCGTCTCGTCGGAGTACTCAATCTCGGCCTCGGCGAGTGCGGTGTGGCAGTGCTTGCACCAATGGACGGGCTTGTGACCGCGATAGATCATGCCCTTATCGAACATGGCCTTGAAGACCTCGATGTCGGCAGCGTCATGCTGGTGATAGAGCGTCAGGTAGGGGTTGTCCCAGTCGCCAAGCACGCCCAGGCGACGGAAGCCGGCCTTCTGCAGCTCGATGTTCTCGACAGCGAACTTGTTGCAAAGCTCGCGGATCTTAGCCGTGGAGGTCTGGTTAAACTTTTCGGTGCCGAGCTTCTCCTCGACCTTGTGCTCAATCGGCTGACCGTGGCAGTCCCAACCAGGGACATAGGGAACTTCACAGCCCTGCATCATCCAGTAACGGTTGATCATGTCCTTGGAGATCTTGTTCATGGCGTGGCCGATGTGGATCGGGCCGTTGGCGTACGGAGGACCGTCGTGCAGCACGAACTTCTTATGACCCTCGTTCTTCTTCAGAACCTGCTCGTAGACCTTGTTGTCCTGCCAGTCCTTGAGTCGCTTGGGCTCGGACTTGGAAAGACCGGCACGCATGGGAAAACCGGTTTTGGGCAGATTCATCGTCTGCTTGTACTCGTTTGCCACGGTACCCCTTTCATGTCATGGGCGCGCACGCCCTCTGGGCACCAAAAAAGCGCCCGTCCCTACAAGCTGGGACGAAGCGCCACGAAACGGACTGTACGCCCGCAAAAGCTCTTCGCTTAACCACCCAGCTTAGATGCCCTCGCCCGCGTATTCGCGCGCTCGCATCCGTTACTCGGCTGGCCTATATCGACGACCATCTCGGCGATATCTACTAAGACGTGCCTGTACGGCGCGCCCGTTGGGACCGCAGCTCCGGGGTGATTTTCATCGGTCGCATGCACGGGTTCTCAGCGCTCCCCGCTCTCTGTAGCATGCGGACGGCCGACTACTCGTCCCCATCAACGCTTATGCGGAGTATGCTAGCACGTTCCGCGCCGGCGAAAAACCCTCAACACTGGTTTTATACGTTCGAAATTTCTCGCTATTACAGCCCTTCTCTAGGAGCAAAATACCTGAAAGCACTTTATCGAACGAAAGAAGGTTGCTATGCGCACGATTGGAATGAGCGACTACACCGTTGGCGAGGATTGCTTTACCGAGCTGCCAACTGCACTGGCGGAGTACGGCGCGAAGAAAGTCGCCATCATTGGCGGCAAGCGAGCCCTGGCTGCGGCGCTGCCGGGAATCGAGGCGGCACTTGAAGGTACCGATGTCGAGGTCCTGGAGACGCGCGTCTATGGCACCAACAGTACGCGTGCCAATATCGCCAAGGTCGTGAACTCCCCTGCCTGCCAGGAGGCTGATGTTCTTATCGCCTGCGGCGGCGGCAAGGCGCTCGACACCGTCAAGACGGCGGCCATCGAGCTCAAGAAGATCGTCTTCACTGTCCCGACGATCTGTTCCAACTGCTCCGCCGCGACCGCCATTGCCGTCGTGTACAACGACGACGGCTCGCTCGAGGGATATTCGTACCCCAACCGACCGGCGCACATCTTCATCAACCCCAAGATCATCGCCGAGGCTCCGGCGGAGTACTTCTGGGCCGGCGTGGGCGATGCCCTGTCCAAGCAGCCCGAGGTCGAGTACGCAACGAGCGCCGGTAATTTGGAGCACACCGCCGGTCTTGGCCTGGCGCTTGCCCACACCTGCTCCGAGCCGCTGTTTACCTATGGCGTCCAGGGTCTTGAGGACGTACGCAAGAACCTGTCGAGCGAAGCCGTCAAGCAGATCGTGCTCGACATCGTGGTC
>CAJJZO010000202.1 GCA_905197585.1 uncultured Collinsella sp. | reverse complement strand
GGAGAGGCCCAGACCGGAACCGCTGCCAGTAAGTCCAAGGACAGCACCGGCACAAGGACCTCCAAGGGAACCGGCAGCCCAAAGGCATCCAGAAATTCAGGGGAGTCCAAGGCGGCCAGAAATTCCGGCGAATCAAAGGCGCTTCCCGCGCCGGCCAGGCAGAAGGGACGGGACGGAAGAAAGGATGGAAGAGGCAAGCTGAAAATCATTCCGTTAGGCGGTCTTGAGCAGATTGGAATGAACATCACTGCCTTTGAGTATGAGGACAGCATCATTGTGGTGGACTGCGGACTGGCCTTCCCGGGGGACGACATGCTGGGCATTGACCTGGTAATACCGGATGTGACCTACTTAAAGCAGAACATTGACAAGGTGAAGGGCTTCGTTATTACCCATGGCCATGAGGACCATATCGGCGGCGTGCCCTACCTGCTCAAGCTGCGCCCGGACATCCCGCTGATCGGCTCCAAGCTGACCCTCGCCTTCGTTGAGGCGAAATGCCAGGAGCACAACCAGCATCCCACCATGGTGGAGGTCAAGGGACGCGACAAGCTCAAGGTCGGCCCGTTCAACCTCGAATTCGTCACCGTCACCCACTCGATCCCCGACGCGCTCGCCGTGTACGTCAAGACGCCCGCCGGCTCCCTGATTGACACCGGCGACATCAAGCTCGACCAGCTGCCGCTCGACCACAAGATCACCGATCTGGTGGAATTCGGCAAGATCGGCGAGCAGGGCGTGGACCTCCTGATGATGGACTCCACCAACGCCGAGGTGCCAGGCTTCGTCAAGCCGGAGACCTCCATCGGACCCGCGCTCGACCAGGCGTTCGCGCAGGCGAGCCGCAAGATCATCGTCGCCACCTACGGCGGCATGGCCCGCCACGGCGGCGGCGCCTTCAGCGGCAAGGACTGCACCAAGGTCGACCGCTCCGCTGCCTACGCCGCCCGCTGGGTGGCCAAGAACGTCGTGGCCGCGGGCCTGGCGCACAAGTGCGAGGTCGAGCTGGCCTACGCCATCGGCGTCGCCCACCCGCTGTCCGTCATGGTGGACACCCACGACACCGGCATCGTCGCCGACGACGTGATCGAGCAGGCCGTCGAGAAGGTCTTCGACCTGCGCCCCGGCGCCATCATCCGCGACCTCGACCTGCGTCGCCCCATCTACGAAAAGACGGCAGCCTACGGTCACTTCGGCCGCGAAGACCCCGACTTCACCTGGGAGAAAACCGACCGAGTCAAAGAACTCAAAGCAGCCTGCGGCCTGTAATTAAGAACCGCCAAGGTTTCAACGACATAAGCGCTTAAAAAAGAAGTACCGCTCCCAACCGGTACTTCTTTTTATTTAAACGGTGGTGAAGATGCTTCGATATGAGCCCACGCTGCGTCACCAGCTAATGAATTTTGAAGCACACGCGCCTCTACCATGTATCCTTAGTTCCGAGGGCTTTGGTATTTGGTCGGGCGCGAGTTCCGCACGAGCCGGAGGCCACTTAATGTGGCCTCCGTGCGAGCCAGGACTGTAGAGCAGGCGACCAAATACCAAAGCCCTCGGGACGACGGGATAGATAAGGAGCATCCATGGCAGGCAAGCCGCAAACACTAGCTACGACCTCGGCATTCGAAATCTTGGGCCCCGTCATGGTCGGCCCCAGCTCATCGCACACCGCCGGCGCCCTGCGCTGCGCCCAAGTTGCCGCCAGCCTGCTGGAAGGCCGCATCACCAAAGTCACCTTTGGCCTGTGGAACTCCTTCGCCCACACCTACCGCGGCCACGGCACAGACCGTGCGCTCGTCGCGGGCATACTGGGCCTCGACACCGATGACGAGAACATCAAGCAGGCCTTCGACCTCGCGCGCGAGCAGGGCCTCGAATATCACTTTGACATCAAGGGCGACGACGCCTCCATCCACCCCAACACCGTCGACATCGAAATGGTCGACGACACGGGCGCCACGGCACAGGTCCGCGGCGAGAGCCTGGGCGGCGGCAAGATGCGCATCAGCCGCATTAACGGCGTCGGCGTCGACATCTCGGGCATGTATTCCACGCTCTTCGTGGCGCACAAGGACGTCCCCGGTGTACTCGCCGCGCTCACCAACCTGCTCGCCTACGCCCACGTGAACATCGCATTCTGCCGCACCTACCGCACCGAAGTGGGCGGCCAGGCCTACTCCGTCTTTGAGACCGACGGCGCGCCCGACGACACCGTTATCCCGATGCTACGCAAGCTCGACAATGTTGATTACGCGACCTTTATCGAGCTCCCCGGTTCTGCCTCGTCGCTCTCCCCCGGCGTCTCGGCCAAGGAAATCTTCGACGACGGCGAGCAGCTGCTCGATGCGTGTGAGGAACAGGGGCTCAGCATCGGCGCCGTCATGGCCGTTCGCGAGGCGCGTCTGACCGGCGAGGCCCACGCCGTCGCCGCCATGCGCCGCGTGCTCGACGTCATGCGCGAGGAGACCACGGCCCCACTCGCAAATCCGCTGCGCTCACTCGGCGGGCTTATCGGCGGCGAGGCTAAACTCGTCGATGCCACAGGCCGCAACGATTTGAGTGAAAGCCTGATGGGCGTCGTCCAGACCGACGCCGTGGCCCGCGCGATGGCCGTGCTCGAGCGTTCCGCCACGATGGGTGTGATCGTCGCAGCTCCGACGGCAGGATCCGCGGGTGTTGTGCCCGGCTGCGTGCTGGCGCTTGCCGATCGCCTGCAGCTCGACGACGAGCAGGTCATGGACGCGCTCTACTGCGCAGCCGCCATCGGCCTCAACCTCACCACGAGCGCCTGCGTCGCCGGCGCCGAGGGCGGCTGCCAAGCCGAGGTGGGAAGCGCCGCTGCCATGGCAGCCGCCGCGCTGGTGCAGATGCTCGGCGGCACGCCCGAGCAGGCGCTCGACGCCAGTTCCATCGCGCTGAGTAACCTGCTGGGCCTCGTTTGTGACCCCGTCGGTGGCCTCGTGGAGGTGCCCTGCCAAAACCGCAACGCCATTGGCGTGGCAGCGGCCTTTAGCTCGGCACAACTCGCCCTCGCGGGCATTAAGAGCTTGGTGCCGTTTGACCAGATGGCACATGTCATGCTCTCGGTGGGTCACGCGTTGCCGGCCACGCTGCGAGAGACGGCAAAGGGCGGCATCGCGCAGGCTCCGGCCGCACTTTCGGCCTGTGCAAAATGCGGTGTGTGCGGATAGCGACTAAGAACGACTCAAAGGTGGGACATTTGTCCCACCTCTTTCGAATGCCACCGTTTCCGTACCAC
>CAJJZO010000201.1 GCA_905197585.1 uncultured Collinsella sp. | reverse complement strand
ATATCGACTCCACGCTCATCAACCAGGAAGTCATCGACCTGTTGGGTGAGGAGGCCGGCGTGGGCGAGCAAGTTGCACAGATCACCGAACGCGCCATGCGCGGCGAACTGGACTTTAAGCAGGCGCTCGAGGAGCGCGTGGGGCTGCTTGCCGGCTTGGACGAGAGTGTGTTCGAGCGCACCTTTGAGCGCGTGACGTTTACCCCCGGCGCGCTGGAGCTTGTGCGCTCGGCGCACAGCAAGGGCTGGAAGGTCGGCGTGGTAAGCGGCGGCTTTCACGAGGTCGCCGATAAGATCGTGGCCGCCGCGGGCATCGACTTTTGCCTCGCTACCCGCCGGGAGGTCGTGGGCGGCCCGCTCACCGGTAAGCTGGCGGCAGACATCGTGACCAAAGAGTCCAAGCTCATCCAGCTGCTGGACTGGGCGGTTGAGTGCGGTGTCGATATGGCTCATACCGTCGCGATCGGCGACGGCGCCAACGACATCCCCATGATTCAGGCCGCGGGCACGGGCATCGCGTTTTGCGCCAAGCCCAAGACGCGCGAAGCCGCCCCGTTTGCCATCGACGAGCGCAACCTGATGCTCGCCATGGACATCATCCTGCGCGACTAGCCGATCCGTCTAACAATTGAATTAGTCTGTCCTATAGTTTCCGAACAATTTTGTCTTAGTGTTCGGAAACATACCCTTTGAGTGCTAGACTTTGCGCCGTCGAAGGGAACATATATGGATAAGCGAGATCTTGAGCAGTTGCTGAGCGATGTTGCCGGCGGAGCAGTCGCCCCGGCAGTCGCCCTCACGCGCATCCAGACGGCGCCAACCGCCGATCTGGGTTTTGCGCAGCTCGATCTTTCGCGCGGGGTGCGCCAGGGAGCCGGCGAGGTTGTCTACGGTGCCGGTAAAACCGCCGAGCAGATTGCCGCCATTATCAAAGCATTACTCGATGCCGGTCAGGAGCGCATCCTGGTCACGCGCCTGGACAGCGAAAAAGCCGCGCGCACCGCTGGGCTCCTCGACAACGGCATCGACCTGGGATATGTCCCGGACGCACAGCTCGCCCTCGTGGGAGGCAAGCCCTCCCCTACCGGCAACGGACGCATCGTCGTCGCCTGCGCCGGCACGAGCGACCTGCCCGTCGCCGAGGAAGCCGCATTGACGGCCGAGTTCTATGGCAACGAGGTCGACCGCCTCTACGACGTGGGTGTCGCCGGCCTGCACCGTCTGCTCGCGCATGCCGAGGAGCTTGCCCAGGCACAGGTGGTCATCGCCATTGCCGGCATGGAGGGCGCACTGGCGAGCGTTGTCGGCGGCCTGGTGAGCTGTCCGGTCATCGCCGTTCCCACCAGCGTGGGTTACGGCGCGAGCTTTGGTGGCGTAGCCGCGCTGCTCGCCATGCTCAACTCCTGCGCCAGCGGCGTTTCGGTCGTCAATATCGACAACGGCTTTGGTGCTGCCTACCAGGCAAGTCTTATCAATCATCTGAGCGCAGGCACACCTCGCGCCCGTTAAGGAGCATTCCATGTCCAACCATCAGCATACGCTTATCATCGACGGCACCTCGGGCATCAGCGGCGATATGACCGTCGCGGCCCTGCTCGACCTGGGCGCCAGCGAGGAGCATCTGCGCGAGCAGCTCGCCACGCTTCCGGTCGACGGCTTTTCGATCGCCGTCACCCGCGCAAACAAGCATGGCATCGACGCCTGCGACTTTGACGTTCAGCTGGCAGAGGAGCTCGAGAACCATGATCACGATATGGCCTGGCTCTACGGCAACGAAGCAGCTGCCGAGCACACGCACGAGCATGAGCACCACCATCATGACCATGATGAGCACGAACACGAGCACTGCCACGATCATGACCATGAGGGTCACCATCACGCCCACCACCATCACCACCGTTCTTTGGCGGATGTCACCGCCATCATCGATGGCTCACGGCTAAGCGATGGTGCCAAGCGTCGTGCCCTCGCCATTTTTTCCGCACTCGCCGCTGCCGAGGCCAAGGCTCACGGCAAAACGCCCGACACCGTCCTGTTTCACGAGGTGGGCGCCGTCGACTCCATCGTCGACGTCTGCTCTGTCGCCATCTGCCTCGACGACCTTGGTATTGAGGACATCGTGGTCGAGTCGCTCTCCGAGGGTCACGGCACCATCCACTGTGCCCACGGCCTCATGCCCATTCCCGTCCCCGCTGTCGTCAACCTGTGCCAGGCGGGCAATATCGCCCTCACGCCTGCACCGGTCGCCGGCGAGCTCGTGACGCCGACGGGCGCCGCCATCGTCACCGCGCTGCGCACGTCCGACCAACTGCCCTCACGCTACCGCATCGAAGCCGTCGGCTACGGCGCCGGCAAACGCCCCTACGAAGGTTGCTCCGGTACGCTCCGCTGCCTGCTCGTTCACGCGGACGCATAGCCATGGATACCCGCAAGGCCAAAAGCCGCGCCGCGATCGTCTCGGCGTTCTCCGCGCTTCTGCGCGAAGAGGACTATGGCAAGATCACCGTCGGCGACATCATCGCTCGCGCCCATGTGGGTCGGGCCACGTTCTATGGCCTCTTCAAAAGCAAAGATGACCTACTCGCTGAGCTCGTGAGCGATATCTGCACCCACGCCCTCGACGATGATGGCACACCGCTCGACGACCCACTCGTGCAGGTCGAGCATATCCTCAACAACCTTTGGGAGCGCCGCCAGGGCGTTCGAGCCCTCGTAGCCGGCGCCGGCTCACGCGTCTTCGCCGACAGCCTCCGCAAGACCATCATGTCGCGCGCAGCCGAAACGGTCCCCGTCGACCCCGCAGGCCCCGCCGGCACCATGGACCGCAGCTTTTTACTACACCACATAGCCTCAAGCTTCGTAGGAATGGTCCAATGGTGGGCCTGGCACAACTTCCAAGCAGAAAAAGCCGACGTAGCCAAAGACTACCTATCAGCCATAAAACCCCTCTTCACCTAAGTAAGTAGCTCATCCCAAAACATCGCCCCAACCCAGGGCCCCACGCATCCCAAAGTGTCAGCAGCTACCCAACGCCCCTACCAGCAACAAGCCCCTCCCATCTAAATTCAGATATATATGTTGAGTTGCTTGTTCGTACACAGCCAAGAATGCCCAGGGCTCGGTAGGGGTTAACTTTCCAACGCACTCCGCCGGGCCGCAAAAAGCAAGCCGCCAAAAATGCGGGGCGGGGCGGTTTTGCTTTGGGGGGGGGGGGTGGGGATTTTTAGCCGGCCGCGCCCCGGGCGGTTTGGGGGGGCCG
>CAJJZO010000200.1 GCA_905197585.1 uncultured Collinsella sp. | reverse complement strand
GAGCGGTCGCCAGAGCGAACAAATTGGCATGAAAAGAGGGCGGCATAGACCTTCTGGTCATGCCGCCCCCTTTGAATGACAAGTTGTCGCCCTGGTGACCGCGCAGCGTCGAGCCGTTACGCGGTTTGGTAAAACCGCGTAACCCCTACGGCCGCTGGCCCATGCCACCCTCGAGGGTGACAGTCTCGCCGTTCATGTACTTAAAATCGGGACCGCAGAGCTGAACGACAACGCGGCCGATCTCCTTTTCGACGTCGCCGTAGTGGCCCGCCGGCGGCATGTGGACGTTGGCCTTGAACGCCTCGGGATAAGCATCCTGGAAGTTCTCGAGCGCAGCAGTCCAAGCAAGCGGGCACACGATGTTGACGTTGATGCCGTCTTTGCCCCACTCGTTCGCGGCAACGCGGGTCAGACCGCGGATGCCCTCCTTGGCGGCTGCATAGCTGCACTGGCCGTAGTTGCCAAACAGGCCGGCGCCCGAAGCAAAGTTGACCACGGAGCCCTTGGTCTCCTTCAGGTGCGGATAGGCCTTCTGCATATACAGATAGGTGGCATACAGGCCAGAGTAGATGGCCAGGTTAAACTGGTCCATAGTGTGGTCGGCGATAGTCACACCCGAGGCGCTGGCCTGGGCGTTGTTGACGACGGCGTCGATGCGGCCGAACTCCTCAATCGCCTTGTCGATAACGTTCTGGACAACGGCCTCGTTGTCCAGACCAGCCGAGACATCGGCCTGAACAGGCAGAACCTTGACACCGTACTCGGCCTCGAGGGATTCCTTGGCAGCCTCGAGCTTGGCAACGTTGCGGCCGGTAATGACGAGGTTTGCGCCCTCCTTGGCAAAAGCGATATCGATGCCGTAGCCGATGGAGCCAGCGGAGCCGTCCTTAAGCGTGGCCTTGCCGCCGCCGGTGACGATCACGGTCTTACCAGTGAAAAGTCCCATACAAAGTCCTTTCAAATCGCGACGGGCACGCCCGCCGACTGCGCGTATCCAACTTCACGCGCCAAAAGCTGAAATGCAACTTTAGCGTGTTCAAGTGAAAAATAAAGACCGCAGCAGGCGAACGGCGCAACGTCATTCGGCGAAGGGATTGTCAAGTACAAACTGGATAAAGCGGCCGAGTTGTTGTTATCAGATCGAGCCATCGAACACGTTTTGAAACTTTGCTGCGGCGCGCGGGATGTCGGCGCGAGACTTTATCATAGGGTGACAAACAACGATGAGGAGCACATGCCTATGACAGACGAGCTGGACCCCCAGACTCAACAGCATATTGATGATCCCGCAGACGTCACCGCAGATACTGACGCTATGACCTGCGATGGTATCGACATCGACGACCCCATCTTGGACGAAAACGCTACTGCGGAAACCCCTGCCGCAGAAAACACCGACGAGCAAAACGACGATGCGCCCGCTCAGGACGACGCCCCTGTACAGGACGACGCCCCGCAAGCAGCGGGCCCCATCGAGGTGTCTTCGGAAGAAGAACTCGATGCCGTCATGGACTCCATGATGGATGCTGTCAAAGCGATGAAGGATGCTGTCGCCGATGCCGACGTTGACGCCGAGGAAGAAGAGGCCGCTGAGGCCGCCTCGACCTTTGTGCCCGGCGAGACTCCGGTTGCCGACCAGGGCAGTACCATGCCCTCGTTTCTGCAGCTCGAGCATCCCACGATTGGCGCCGATGCGGTCGATCCGCACGCAGCAGGCTTTTCTGTGGTCGAGGGCGGTACCGGCAATATCGCCGCGCCGCAGGCTGCCGATGCGGACGCTGCCGACACCGCTCGCCCGACCGCCCCGCACTCCCCCGCCGCGAGCCGCGATCTGGGGACCGCTGTCTCGAACACTGCGAACGCCGTGGGCACCTTTATCGCCCAGGGCGCCTCGGCCATGCGCGAGATGAACGCCGCGAAAAAGGCACTTGCCGATGCCCGCGCCCACCTGGCCGAACTTGAGCAGCGCATTGCCGATCAGGCCGAGGAACTCGAGACGCGCCAGGATATCGCAGGCCGCTACGACAAGATCGTCGCCGACCAGCGTCAGGCGATCGCCACAGCGCAAAAGACCGCTGCGGCAGCCGAGATTGACCGTGATGCCCACGCCGCCAAAGCGACAGAGCTCAAGGATCAGTTCGAACAAATGAAGACAGAGGATGACGCGACTGAGCTCCGCCTGAAGGCCGCGCTCGACGCCGTGGAGGCCCGCGAGGCGAGCTCTCGCGAGACCGGCAACCGCCTCGTTCGACGTCTTGAGGATTCCAAGCGCATCCGCGACAAGGTGAAAGCCGAGCGAGACGCCGGCATTGCGGCCGCACAACAAACCGTCGACGCCACGCGCGCCCAGCTCGAGACGCTGCGTCATGAGTATGCCGAGCTGCAACGCAATCCCTCGGCAAATCCCGCCAACTATACGGTGCGCACCAGCGAGCTCTCGATGCAGATCTCCGACACGGCAGATGCCCTGCGTAAAGCCGAAGAAGATGTCCCGCGCATCACCGCCGACCTTGAGCACTCGCTTGCCGCAGCCGAGCAGGCCGTCGAGCAGGCGCAAGCCCCCATCGCCGACGCTAAGCGAGCCCATCAGGCCGTGACGGCAGAGGCCGATGCCGCGCGCGACGAGCTGCAGACCGCAAAAACCGCCGCTGCAACGCGCCAGCGCGAACAGCGCGAGAAGATCGCCGCCGAGGACAAGGCGCGCCGCGACCAGGAGCAAAGCATCGCCAACGCCCAAGCAGATGCCGCACATGCGCAGTCGATCATCGAACAGGCGACCGAGGTACATGACCATCCAGAGATCACCGAGTCGCTTGCAGGATCCTTGGCCCGAGACAAAGCCGAACACGCCGAGACCGAGCGAGAGGTTACCCAACTCGAAGCCACCGAGGACGCGGTGCGCGAGCGTACCCGCGACTCACGCATCAAATTCACCGGCGCCATCGTCTGCATCGCCGCCGCAATCCTGGTGATCATCCTAGTCTGGCTGTTCGCAAGCAAGTAAACCGGCTGCCAAAAAAACGCTCAACGCAGTTGCGGTGAGATAGTTCCTGTTTAGCCTCAAAAAAGGCCAATTCAAGAACTATCTCACCGCAACTTTTTAGATTAGTGCAAAGGGGTCAGGTTAACATGCACCAACCTGGTGCAAAGTAACCCGTTCCCCTTGCACCAACAACGTTTGCCCAGATAAAACCTGCCAAAATAAACCTGTCCCTTTTTGGCAGGTTGGCCCACGGCAACGCCGATGCCTTGGCAAAGTCAGCGAAAACCCGCC
>CAJJZO010000199.1 GCA_905197585.1 uncultured Collinsella sp. | reverse complement strand
CATGATGTGCGGCCCCGTGCTCGGCGGCGTGCTGGTGGCGAGCTTTCCCTGGGAGAGCATCTTCCTTATCAATCTGCCCATTGGCGTAATCTCGTTTATCGTGGGACTCTATACGTTGCCGCATGTGAAGCCGGAGGCTGGCGAACGCCCTATGCCGTTGACAGAGGCGGCGCGTCGCTGCTTTGCGAGCTCGGCTTTCACGATTAACCTGGCTTGCATGCTTATCGTGTTCGTGGGTATCGGTGCCTCCGAGTTTGTGCTGCCGTTCTACTTTCAGGATGCCCACGGCTTTAGCTCCGATATCTCCGGGCTGTTGTTTTTGGCGATGCCGGTCGTGAATGCCATTGTGGGCCCGCATTCGGGCTCGGTGTCCGACCGTGTTGGTTGTGAAGCGCCCACGGCCGTTGGCCTGGGCGTGTACGTGTGCGGTCTCTTTGCGGTGAGCACGCTTGACGAGCACTCTTCCATCTTGATGATTGTGTGCTGCGTCGCGTTTATGTCGTGCGGCACGTCGATCTTCCAGAGTCCCAATAATTCGCTGTATATGGGTTCGGCTCCGCGTGAGGCGCTTGGCTTTGCGGGCAGCTTGAGCAGCTTGGCGCGCTATGCGGGCATAGCGCTGGGTATTACGGCGGCGTCGCGCATCCTGTATGGACAGACGAGCGCGGCGATGGGCAAGACGGTCACGAGCTATGTGGCGGGTCGTCCGGACGTGTTCCTCTTTGGCTTCCGTTTGGTATTCTACGTGCTGATGGCCGTTGCTACCGTGGGCTTTGCGCTCACATTGGTACGTTTGGTGAGGATGCGCGCCCGCCATTAGCGTGTTGGGAGGCTGTCTGCCACGCTTCGTGCCATTCCAAAAAGACTGGTTTGTGGTGCGATGCGGCTTGTGGGACGGGCGGGGGTCGGTCCGTGGTAGACTATCGAACAACGTTTATTAATCGCGCGGTATCGTTGCCGCGAGAAGGGGTTGCGCCATGCAGGAGCTTGAGGATCGTATTCGCCATGACGGCATCGTAAAGGCCGGTAACGTCCTTAAGGTTGATGCTTTCCTCAACCACCAGTGCGACGTTGAGCTGTTTGACCACATGGGTGCCGAGTGGGCCCGTCTGTTCGAGGGCGTCGAGATCAACAAGATCCTGACGATCGAGGCTTCGGGCATTGGCATGGCCTGCATCGCAGCTCAGCATTTTGGCGGTGTGCCGGTGGTCTTTGCCAAGAAGGCGCAGTCCATCAACCTCGACGGCGAGCAATATGCCACGACCATCTACTCCTTTACCAAGCAGAAGGAGTACCCGGTCATCGTAGGCAAGCGCTTCCTGTCCGAGGGCGACAAGGTCCTGATTATCGACGACTTCTTGGCCAACGGCTGTGCGCTCGAGGGTCTTATCAAGATCTGCGAGGCTGCGGGCGCCGAGGTTGCCGGCATTGGCATTGCCGTGGAGAAGGGCTTCCAGGGCGGCGGCGATAAGCTCCGCGAGCGCGGCTTCCGCGTTGAGAGCCTGGCCCGTATCGCCGATATGGACTGCGAGACCGGCGAGATCACCTTCGCCTAGGCGCGCAACACAAGCGATTGGTATGCGATGTGACAAAGGGACTGTCCCTTTGTCACATTTTTTGTATGAGGGGAGGTGTTGATATGGATGAGAACAAGATGGGATGGCGTGAGTATGCGCACTATGCCGAGATGTCGGTCGAGGAGTTGGCGCGCGATTGCGAGGTGCAGGTGTTTCGCGCGACGGGCCCGGGTGGGCAGGGCGTGAACACGACGGACTCGGCGGTGCGCATGAAGCATGGGCCCACGGGGATTACCGTGACGGCGCGCGAGAGCCGCAGTCAGTTCCAAAACCGTAGCAGCTGCCTGCGTAAGCTGCGCGCTGAGCTTGAGCGCCGCGGGCGTCCACCGCGCCGTCGCGTCAAGACCAAAGTGCCACAGCGATCGCGCCAGCGCAGGCTCAATGACAAGCACTTCAACGCCATTAAAAAGGCCAGGCGTCGTAAGCCGGGCGGGGAGGAATGATCTTCTCAATAAGTTGCGGTTAAATAGGGACTGTTTTGCGGCTTTAACTGCATAAACAGTCCCTATTTCACCGCAACTTATGGGGGGTTAGCGGGTTGGGTGCCAGACTTCGAGAGCGGCGGGAAGGACGTCGACCTCGATGCGCGAGGCGACAACGGGCTCGCCGTCGGCTTGGATGGGGTAGTCGGGCTCCTCAAAAGTAAGCTCGGCATGGCGGCAGCGGCGCATGCGAACCGGTGGCAATTTGGTATGGTGGCCGTCCTTGGCCGAAAGAAACATAGGCAGGGCAACCGCGCGAGGGACGGGGCCGCAGGCATAGCAGACGTCGAGCATGTCGTCGCAGGGGTCGGCATCGGGGCAGATGCGATAGCCCGAGCCATACGTGGGGCCCAGCTGAATCGCCATGATGATCGCCCTCACGCGCTCGGCGGGCGCGCCGTCAAAGCTGACTGTCATGGGGTAGTTGCGATAGCGCAGGCCAAACTGCTCAAGTCCCGAGAGGGTGTAGAGCGGAGCGCCCGTCAGGCCAGTCTTTTTGCGCAGTTCGGTGGTGCCAAGGCCGATGGCGGCATCGATGCCGACCGAAAGCGTCTGGTCGTAGTACTCAACGGTAGCCTCGCCGCTGCCGCATGCGGGGTTCCATGAGCGAATCCGCCCGATGTCCTGACGCTGCAGCTCACAGGTGAGCAGCGCGCCAAAATTCTTGCCGGAGAAATCTTCGATGCCGAGCGTCTGGGCAAAATCGTTGCCGGAGCCCACGGGCAGGACGGCAAGGGCGGGGCGGGCGTCCTCCTTTTGCGTCATAAGCCCGTTGACGACCTCGTGGATCACGCCGTCGCCGCCGAGTGCGATAACGGTGCGATAGCCCTGAGCCTGTGCGGCAAGCTCCTTGGCGTGTCCCATGTGCTCGGTTAGCACCAGGTCAAACTGGGATGCGCGCGCGGGCATATCCAAAAAGCGTTGCAGGCGCGCGGCAACTTCGCGTGCCGCACCCGACTGGGCGGCTGGGTTGGCGATGATGAGCGTGCGACCAAAATCAGTTCCGTGCATGGGGTGACTCCCGGCGTATGACGTGACGGTGCGGTCTCGCTCGGGTCGAATTGCTCCCGATTGTGGCTGCACGGCGAATACTAACGTCTACTCTATCAGGTCGTTGTGGCGCTCGATAGCATCCGCTACCGTACCGCCCTCATCCACAATAAGCGAACGGCGCTTGGGCGAGATGATGCGCTGGGCGGGGTACACGCCGCGGTGTCCGGCGGTTAGGTAGCTGATAAAGGCCCCGATGACAAAGA
>CAJJZO010000198.1 GCA_905197585.1 uncultured Collinsella sp. | reverse complement strand
TTCACCACGTTCTGTGCCATTCACGGCATTCGCATCGGTTATGCGCCGGCGGAGTTCTTTGACGAGCAACCCGTGACGTTCAAAGCATCCTGGAAACAGCGCATGCGCTGGACCAAGGGCTTCTACCAGGTCTTTTTTACCTATGGTAAGCACCTGGTCAAATCGACCTTCCGCTATCATCGCTTTGCCGCATATGACATGTTTATGACCATCGCTCCGGGCATGCTGCTGTCCCTGATCTCCATGCTCGCCAACGCGACCTTCCTTATCGTGGGCGGGCTCTCGCATGGTTTCTTGGCTACCGAAGTCGAGATGCAGGCGTGCGCCGCTTCGCTCATTATGACCTTCGCCATGATGTATCAGACCTTCTTTATCCTGGCGCTGCTCACGACTATCTTTGAGTACAAGCACATTCACTGCGCGCAAAAGTGGCGTCTGGTGACTAACCTGTTTACCTTCCCGATCTTTATGTTCAGCTATATCCCCATCACGGTGGCCGCGCTGTTCCTGAAGGTCGACTGGGTGCCGACGCAGCACGCCGTCAACGTTACCCTTGACGAGGTCATGCAAGGCGCCAAATAACCACCACCAAAACCACCGCAAAGGGGACAGGCACCTTTGTGGTGGTTTTTGCTTTTGCGATGCAGCTCGAGGAGGAGTCCGATGGTCTATATCCCGTTTTGGATTTGCATCTTTGCCGGCGTGGCAATTGATGCCCGAGAGCGACGGTTTCCCAATGGGCTTGCCGGCGCATGTGCCGTGACGGCGTTGGCGGGCGTTTGGCTCGACCTCGGTTTGAACACAGCGCTTGATCACGCCGGTCTTGCGGTTATCGTCTACCTTGCCCTTGTGCTCACTGAGTCGCTCTGGCGGCGCCTTCGCCACGCCCCGGGCATCGGCATGGGGGATGCCAAGGCGCTCTTCGCGCTTTGTACGCTCGACCCTATGGGTGGCATCGTGGCATTTGCCGTCGCACTCCTGGTCCTGGCCCTCTCCTGCCTCTTCACAAAATCGCGCTCCCTGCCATTGCTCCCGTTTTTAGTGCCGATTTTTGCCATAATCGAGGTCGTGGGCTGCACATTGTAACCGATTGCGCATCCTTCTTAAGGAGCATGCCATGGCATCTAATCAAGAAACGGCCGTCATTAAGGCGCGCATGGACCGTATTCCCTCGGCGTTGTCGCCCGAACTAGTCGAGCGCATTGTCGCCGATCGTGCTTCGGGCTATGTCAACCCGTATCGTTGCAACGATGATCAGGTCATTCGTCGTATTGATCGCGCCGCCGACAAAGGCACGCTTATGCGTCCGGCGTTTATGCGCGATACTGAAAAGATACTTCATCTTCCGGCGTACACCCGTTATGCAGGTAAAACGCAGGTCTTTAGCTTCCGTAGCAATGACGATCTGTCACGCCGCGGTTTGCACGTGCAGCTTGTCTCGCGCATTGCGCGCGATATCGGTCGCGCCCTGGGGCTCAATTGCGATCTGATCGAGGCGATTGGCCTGGGCCACGACTTGGGACACACGCCTTTCGGCCATTCCGGCGAGCGCTTCCTCAACGATATCTATCACGAGCGTACGGGGCGTTATTTTTTCCATAACGTGCAGTCGGTCCGCGTGCTCGACGCGTTGTATGGCCGCAACGTGTCGCTCCAGACGCTCGACGGCGTGCTATGCCATAACGGCGAGTACGAGCAGCGTGTGTTTGAGCTCTCGGACATGGGCTCCTTTGACCAGTTTGACCAGACGGTTGAGGATTGCATTGCCACGGGCTATAGCGCAATTGAGCATCTGCGTCCCATGACGCTCGAGGGCTGCGTCGTTCGCATCTCGGATATTCTTGCCTACGTCGGTCGTGACCGTCAGGATGCGATCGCGGCGGGCCTGCTTTCGCCCGACGCTTTTGATGATGGCCGGGGCGGTGCCTACAACAGTTGGATTCTTACGCACGCTTCCATCGATATCGTGGAGCATAGCTATGGTAAGCCGCGCATCGAGATGAGCGAGGACCTGTTTGAGGAAATTCGCCGAGCCAAGCGCGAGAACTACGAGAAGATCTATAGCAAGGGCGGTATCGAAGGCGATTCCGAGGCGGAGCTGCGCGAGGCTTTCGAAAAGCTCTACGACCGTTGCCTGCTGGATATAAACGAAGGTGACGAGTCCTCGTACATCTTCAAGCACCATATTTCGCGCATTGAGCAGCAGCTTTCCTACTACGACCGCACCTATGCCTGGCGGGACGACAAGGATCAAGCCGTAGTGGATTATATCGCGAGCATGACGGACGGTTATTTCTGCGAGCTGACGAGCAAGCTGTTCCCTGGTCTGGAGTTTCCGCACCGTACCTATATTAACGAACGGTAGTTCGTATTAATTCGGTATACTGTTAGTGGAAAACGTTTTTGATTGATGCACGGGATGGCTATGGACGACCTTTTTTCTGCCTCGACGCGCGAGCGTTCCTTTAAAAATGCGCCGCTCGCGGTGCGCATGCGACCCAATTCGCTCGACGAGTACGTGGGCCAGCAAAAGGCCGTCGGTAAGGGTTCATGGCTGCGTGCCGCGATCGAGCACGACGTGCTTTCGAGCGTGATTCTGTACGGGCCTGCCGGTACGGGCAAGACGACGCTGGCCCACATTATCGCCAACCATACCAAGAGCGAGTTTGTCGAGGTCAGCGCCGTCACGGGTACCGTGAAGGACCTGCGTCGCGTGATTGATGAGGCCAAGACGCGCCTGAATACGTACGACCGCCGCACCATTCTATTCATCGATGAGATTCACCGCTTCTCTAAGTCGCAGCAGGATGCCCTGCTGCATGCAGTTGAGAACCGTACCGTCATTATGATTGGCGCTACGACGGAGAACCCGTACTTCGAGGTCAACTCGGCACTGCTCTCACGTGGTCGCGTCGTGGAGCTTGAGCATCTGAAGGATGAGGATATCGCCACGCGTATTGACCGTGCGGGTGAGGCGCCGCAGGGCTTGAACGGGACGTGCTCGGCCGATGAGGATACGGTCAAGACCATCTGCACGCTGGCAGCGGGTGACGCTCGCTCGGCGCTCACGACGCTCGAGCTTGCGAGCGAGATTGCCGTCACGCGTCCCGATACCGAGGGAACGCCAGCGCCTGCGGCAGGGGAGCGCTATCCCATCACCGTGGATGACGTGAAGATCGCCAACCCGCGTCGCGGCTTTACGTATGACAAAAACGGCGACATGCACTACGACATCATCAGTGCGTTCATCAAGTCCATGCGCGGTAGCGACCCCGATGCCACGATCTATTGGCTCGCGCGCATGATCGATGCTGGG
>CAJJZO010000197.1 GCA_905197585.1 uncultured Collinsella sp. | reverse complement strand
GCCGCCCAGGTCGAGCACGTCGCCATCTTTGACGACCATCTTGCGCTCGGGGAAGTCGGTGCCAAAGTAGTTGACCATCATGCGGAAGGCACCCATGCTGGCCACAATCTGTGCCTGGGGGTAGCGCTCCATAAAGGCGGCGATGCCAGCAGAGTGATCGGGCTCCATGTGATGGATAACCAGGTAGTCGGGCGTACGTCCATCGAGCGCGGCCTCGAGGTTGCCGAGCCACTCGTCGACAAAACCACCGTCGACCGAATCGGCGACAGCGATCTTCTCGCCCAAGATAACGTAGCTGTTGTATGCCATACCATTCTCGGACACATCGTACTGGCCCTCGAACAGGTCAATGTCGTGATCGTCGACGCCAACGTAGCGGATATCCTTTGTGATCTCCATCAGGCAAAGCCTCCTAGATAGACAAAATAACCCGTCTATCATAGCACTCGGCAGCATTCCAACTGTTATCTGCCGGCATCCTTACCGATTGTTATTGAAATACGATAAATCGCCGTTTACCTGCGCAAACTATGAGCGTGGTATCGCCGTGCTATGTCGAATAATGAGCTGGCCGGGAATACGAATGGCAACGGTTTTGCCCGCCGTACCCGCCTCGGGAACCGCATGCTCGAATACCTCGCGTCCGCGCTGATGCAAATCGAATCGAACGGTCGTGAGCTCGTTATGCGCGACAAAATCATCGAGCGAATCGTCGACACCCACCACGCTCACGTCCTCGGGCACGCGCAGGCCGCTATCGCGCAGCGCTGCAATCGCGCCATTTGCCATCTGGTCGTTTGCCGCGTAAATCGCCGTCATGGTGCAATCGTGCTCGGCCAGGTACCTGCCGGCCTCGTAGCCGCTGTTGGCAGACCAGTCGCCCTCGAGCGGCTCTGCCGGCTCGATGTGTTTACGCTCGAGCGCATCCTGCCAACCGGCTCGACGAAATTGCTCGTCGACCGAGAACGACGGGCCGCCAATATAGCGAATCTGCCCGTGCCCCAGCTTAAACAGGTGATTCATAAGCAAGAGCGAGCAGCCGTAATGGTCGGAATCGACCGTAGTCACGCGCGGATGCGCGTACATGGTAACGATGACCGTTCCAATGCCCGGCAGTGGATCAAACGTCTCAAAATCGGGCGCCATGCGGCTCATGCCGATGATGATGCCGTCCACCGGCAATGCGGCCATACGACGCGTGGCCTCGGCAAGCGAGAATTCCTCAGTCTTGGACATCTCGACCAGCGTGATGGCGCAATTATGCTCGCGAGCAGCGCTGGCGATGCCGTCGATCATTGAGAGGTTGCCAAACTTGGTGACATCGTTGATGCATAGGCCGACCGAATGGTAACGGCCGTCGCGCAGCGAGCGACCGGCGTAACTCGGACGAAAGCCGAGCTCTTGCATAGCGGCCTGCACGCGCTGGCGCGTCTGCTCGTTAACGTTGGGCAAGCCGTTGGCGACGCGCGAAACCGTCTGCTGCGAAACGCCGGCAGCGCGGGCGACGTCAGCCATGGAGACCGGACGCGTACCTGTATCGTTGGACGGGCGCCTTGCCACAGGATCACCTTCACCCTTGCGAGATTTGAATAGCGTGAATGCCGGCCCGGGCAGAAATACATCCCGCGCCGAGGCCCGCTATCGTCGGACGCATGTTAACGTACTCTACTTTTTCAATCCGCAACTCTTCTGCTCTATAAGTCCATACGGCAATACCGTTCACGGCTGAATTTCTACCGATTACCAGATTCTCAAAAAGTGACAAGCGATGTGTTATGAGTACGTTAACATAGCCCGTAACGTGCGGTATCGTGAACACTTGGTTCATACCGCTACAAGTTGTTAACGTACTCATAACGACGCAAAACCCACCCGGGCGCGCCAAGGAAAGGACTCCCATGACCACCCCCGACGAAAAGACATTCGCCACGCTCACCAAGCTGTTCGAAGAGGAGTTTGGCCCCATCGGCGACCGCCAGGTGCTCTACGTGCACGCGCCCGGCCGCTCCGAGATCAGCGGCAACCACACTGACCACGAGGGTGGCCACGTTATCGCCGGCTCGCTCGATGTCGCCGTTGACGGCATCGCCGTGGCAACCGATTCCAACAAGGTTCGCGTAGCCGACGAGGGCTATCCCACGTTTGAAATCGCGCTCGACACGCTAGACGTTCAGGAGTCCGAGAAGGGCACGTCCGCGAGCCTCGTCCGCGGCATGGCCCACGAAATCGCTGCTCTGGGCGTTGAGCCCCAGGGCTTCGACTTCGCCTTCACCTGCTCTGTCCCCTCGGGCGGCGGCCTTTCCAGCTCCGCTGCTGTCGAGGCGGCATACGGTCGCGCCATGGAGACGCTCTGGGGCGCACCCGCCATCGAGCCCGTCGCGCTCGCCCAGATGAGCCAGCGCACCGAGAACAACTACTATGGCAAGCCCTGCGGTCTGATGGACCAGGCCGCTGTGTGCCTGGGCGGCCTTGCCTACATGGACTTTGAGGACCAGGCTCAGCCTAAAACCCAGAAGCTCGAACTCAACTTTGAGGATCACGGCTATGCGCTCGTGCTCGTTAAGGTTGGTGCCGACCACGTGGCCGCCACCGACGATTACGCTGCCGTTCCGCGCGAGATGCAAGACGTCGCCGCCGAGTTTGGCAAGGCACGCCTGTGCGAGGTCGATGTTGCCGATTTTGACGCCAAGCTCCCCGAGCTGCGCGCCAAGCTGGGCGACCGTGCCTGCCTGCGCGCCGTTCACTACTGGTACGAGAACGGTCTGGTCGACAAGCGCTGGGCAGCTCTGAACGCCGGCGACATTGACCAGTTCCTAGTCCTGACGCGCGAGTCCGGCGCCAGCTCCGCCATGTACCTGCAGAATGTTGTTGCCAAACTGGGTGCCGAGCAGCCTTCCATGTACGCACTTGCTCTTGCCGAGCATGTGCTCGACGGCCGTGGCGCCGTTCGTATTCACGGCGGCGGCTTTGGCGGTACCATCCAGGCCTTCGTGCCGCTCGATCTGGTCGACACCTTCATTGCCAAGATGAACGGCTGGCTGGGCGAGGGCTCTGCCCGCCACTACGCGATTTCTGACAAGGGGGCTTACGCGGCATGGCTGTAATGACCGACGTGCGCGAGGCCGCGCAGAACCTGATCGAGTACGCTATCCACCGATCGATGATCGGCCAGGACGATCGCATCTGGGCATACAACACCATTTTGGAGTGCATCGGCGCCACGGGCCCCGCACTCGACATGACTTGGGCACTCCAAGTTGAGAAACTCTCGCTCTTGCACCCCGATACCCTGCCCGACTTTGACCTGGAGGGCACGCTCGCCGCGCTTGCTGAGGCCGCCGTTGCCAACG
>CAJJZO010000196.1 GCA_905197585.1 uncultured Collinsella sp. | reverse complement strand
CCCCCCCCCCCCCCCCCCCCCGCCCCGGCCCCCCCCGGGGAGGCAGGTTAACTAATTCGAGCCCGGCATTCAGAAAAGTCAGTGCAGCAAAATGGCGATGCAGATGGTGCGAACAAGAAAGGGGCACGTTGTTGAGACGCGCTCTTTTAAGTTGCGGTGGAATAGTTCCTGTTTTTGGGCTTGAAGGCCGATTTTAGGGACTATTTCACCGCAACTGAGGGGTGAGATGTGGGGTTAACGCTCGTAGATGAGGTTGCCTGCCAGGTAGGTGGTCTGAACCTTGGTAGCCTGGAGCTCTTGGGGGTCGATGGTGAGTGGGTTTTGATCCAGGACTACCAGGTCGGCGTATTTGCCGGGTTCCAGGCTGCCGAGGTTTTGCTCGTCGCCCGCTGCGTACGCGCTGCCCAGGGTGTAGTTGCGCAGGGCTGTTGCTGCATCGATGCGCTCGCTCGGCAACCAGCCGCCCTCGGGCCAGTGGCTTTTGGGGTCCTGGCGCGTGATAGCCGTGTAGAGCACGTTCATGCTGGTAACGGCCGTGATGGGGCTGTCGGTACCAAAAGCTTGGCGGATGCCGCGCTGCTTATAGGTCGCAAACGGCCACATGATGCGGCTGCGTTCCAGGCCCAGGTCGCGCTCCGGGCCACCCGGGTCGAGCGTGATGTGGCAAGGCTGGCTCGAGGCAATGACGTTGAGCTTGCGCAGACGATCGATGTCCTGAGGCAGCAGATTCTCCAAATGCTCAAGCGTATTATGACCGTGCTGGGGCAGGCCGTAGAGCTCTGCCGCCTCCTCAAAGATACCGAGTGCAGCATGGATGGCACCGTCGCCGATAACGTGGATGCGCACGGTGTGGCCGCGCTCGGCTGCCGCCAGAACCAACTTGCGCATGCGCTCGACAGGAACCGTCAGGCGACCCTGGTCGCCCGGGAAGCGCGGATTGGTATAGGGCTCGGTGAGATATGCCGTGTGTTCACTCGACACGCCATCGAAGAACTGCTTAAAACCCGGCGCCGAAAGCAGCGCGTTGTTCGCGTAACGTACCTGGAGCTCTTCTAGACGCGACTGGTCATCCAACAGCGTGGGGAACAGATGGGCACGAATGCCCAGCCTACCGGCTGCCTGCAGCTTGTCGTAGACATCGTCGCGAATAAAGTCGCAGCCCGGCATGGGCATGAGCGACATATCGCAGATTGAGGTGATGCCTTGCTCGGCCATACGCTTCATCTGGTCGCCGTAAGCGCTCGCGATGCGGTCCTCGCCCAGCCATTCCAGGCAGCGCGGCAGCAGCTGCATAGCAGCTGCCTCGTGGGCAATACCCGTAAGCTCACCGTTTGAGTCTTTGTCGTAACTGCCACCCGCCGGAGGCTCGCTGTCACGCGTCACGCCGAGGGCTTCGAGTGCGCGGCTGTTGAGCCACAGCGTATGCCCATCGCCCGAATACATAACACAGGGGCGACCGGGGAAGGCGGCGTCGAGGGAGGCCTTGGTAGGATGCTCGGGCGGATCCCAGCGGTAATCGCGCCAGCCCTGGGTCACGACCCAGGCGTCGTCGGGCAGGCCCTGGGAAAACTCGAGCGCATGCTGCACCAGTGCCGCCTCGGACGTGCCCATATCCATGAGCATATACGGCGAGGAACCGACCGAGGTATGGAAGAAGTGCAGATGAGCGTCATGGAAACCGGGGCAGACAAACTGCTCGCCGTAATCGACCACCGGCGTGGCGGCAGGTGCGGCGGCAATCACGTCATCGCGCGCGCCGACAGCGACGATGCGATCGCCCGCGATGGCGATCGCCAACTCGCGGGCGCTATCGATGCCGTCTTGCGCGGTAAAGACGTTCTTGGAGTGAATAATCCGATCGATATGTCGCATGGGCATCCCCATCTCTGGCAGGTAATTCAACACCCCCGAGTGTACTCCCCCGTCTCGGTTACAAAATGCCAAGCGGCAAACGGCAACTTTACCAGCCCTAGCGGCAGGTGGCATACTGGAGAAAGCCTGTACGATTTTGCGATCAACCCAGCAAGGAGCAAATCGACCATGACGAAGACCAAGGCACAGCAAATTATGGCGGCAACCGAGGTTCGCGCGGCAGACGACGTCACCGCGGCCATCCAGGATATCGCCGCCGAGTTTGAACCCTACATCATCAAGCAGCGCCGGCACTTCCATAAGCACCCGGAGTTGAGCCTTGCCGAGGAGCGCACGACTTCCGACATCGCCAACCAGCTCGACGCCATGAATATCCCCTACGAGCGTCCGCTCAAGACGGGCCTGGTGGCGACGCTTCGCGGCACCGCGCCGGATGCCTACCGCGAGGACGGCACGCCGCGCCGCCGCATCCTGCTGCGCGCCGATATCGACGCCCTGCCCGTCACTGAGCAGACCGGCGAGGAGTTCGCCAGCGTCAATGAGGGCTGCATGCACGCCTGCGGTCACGACTGCCATATCGCCATGATGCTCGGCACGTTGCAGATTCTGCGCCACATGACCGATGACATCCACGGCGAGATTCGCATCGTATTCCAGCCCAGCGAGGAAAACGGCCAGGGCGCCAAACTCATGATTGGCACGGGTGTGCTCGACGGCGTCGATGGCGCCTACGCCGCGCACATCTGGAGCGAGGTCGACGCCGGTACCGTAAGCTGCGAGCCCGGCCCACGCATGGCAAACACCGACTGGTTCCGCATCGACGTCCGCGGCACCTCGTGCCATGGCGCCATGCCCCAGCGCGGCCACGACGCCGTTATGGTTGCGGCAGAGATCGTCAACGCCCTGCAGACCATCGTCTCGCGCGAGATTAGCCCCTACGAACCCGCCGTCATCACCGTCGGCGAGCTGCACGGCGGCACCGCGCGCAACGTTATCGCCGGCACGGCGTACCTCGCCGGCACGGTGCGCACCTATGGCGACAAAACGCATGAGGAGATGCCCGAGCTTATGCGCCGCATCGTGGAGCACACCGCAGCAGCGCTAGGCGCCGAGGCCGAACTCACCGACTACACCATCGCCAACTACAAGGTCGAAAACGACGCCGCCTCGAGCGAGCGCTGCCGCCAAGCTGTGCTCAAGTGCCTGGGCCCCGCAGGCGAGGGCCATTACCGCGGCACGCTTTCGGGCGAGGACTTCTCGGAGTACCTGCGTCGCGTGCCAGGTGTGCTCGCCTTTGTCGGCGCGCGCAATCCCCAGATCGGCGCCACCTATGCCCAGCACTCCTGCTTCTATAAGATCGACGAGAGCGTGCTCGCCAAGGGCTCCATGGTAGCCGCTCAGTATGCCATCGACTTTTTGGCCGAGCCCACGCAAGAGGAGCTCGACGGCCCCGCGATTACCGCGGTCGCCGAAACCAACCCCGATC
>CAJJZO010000195.1 GCA_905197585.1 uncultured Collinsella sp. | reverse complement strand
CGCCCCGGGGTTGTGCGATCTTTGGGCCGGCCGGCCCGGGGCCGGGGTGGCCGCGCCCCCCGTGTGTTTCACGGGGCGGAACGATCTAGTCATGGTAGTAATCCAATTTTTTCTCGGCAGCGCCCAACAGCATCTCAACCACAAAGTTAAAGACCCAGTAGATCAGCGCCGCGATTGCAAACGGCACCATGCTCACCTGCGAGGCGACCAGCGCCTTGGCCGTCGAGAACATCTCACCCACGCCAATGGCAAACGCCAACGACGTGTCCTTGACCAGTGTGATGATCTCGTTGCCCATCGCCGGCAAAATGCGCTTGGCGACCTGCGGCATCACGATATACAGAAACGTCTGTATGCGCGAGTAACCCAACACCTCGGCAGCCTCGTATTGACCGCGCGGAATGGACTGCAGGCCCGAGCGATAGATCTCGGCAAAATAGCCGGCGTAGTTGATGATGAACGCCACGACGCACGCCGTCCACTTGGAATCGGGCGTGAGCGAAATGCCGAACACGTAATACGGGGCAAAGTAGATGGCAAACATCTGCAGCATGAGCGGCGTACCGCGCATGATCGAAATGTAGATGCGCGCAATCCAGCGAAGCGGCGCGATTTTGCTCATGCGCATAAACGCCACGGGGATTCCCAGCGGAATCGACCCCAACAGCGTCAGCACAAACAGCTGCAAGCTGACCAAGAATCCCTGGCCAAGCATCTGCATCATGACCTGAATAGACATTACTTGAGCACCCAATTATCGAAAGATAGACCATAGCTTGAATACTTGTCGCACAGGTCCTTAACCGTGCCGTCCTCGTAGAGAGCCTTGAGCGACTCGGCCACGGCATCGGCGGACTTGGTGTCGCCCTTCTTAAAGCCGACGGCGTAGTGCTCGCTGGACAGCGGCTCATCAAGCTGCGTATAGGCATCGGGCTTGGCGGCAAGCTGATACTGAGCGATCGAGAGGTCACAGGCAACGGCATCGACTGCACCACTCTCGAGCTGCATAAACGCCGTGTTGTACTCACCGATGGTATCGAGCGTGGCAAACGTCGCGGCCAAATCCTTCTGGTCGCCCTCGAGCACATCCTGTGCGGCGGAATCAGCCTGGGTAATCACGGTCTTGCCGGCAAGATCGTCCCAGCTCTTGATACCCGCATCCTTCTTGACCACGAGCACCTGCTCGTTGAGCATGTAAGGCTCGGAGAACGTGTAGTCGTCCTCGCGGCCCTCCATGGTAAAGCCGTTCCAGATGCAGTTAATGGCACCCGAGTTGAGCAGCGTGTCCTTGGCGTCCCAGTCGATAGCCTCGTATTTGACCTCCCAGCCCTGCTTATCGGCAACAGCCTTGGCCAGATCGAGATCAAAGCCGGTGTACTCGCCATCGTCGCCTACAAAGCCATACGGAGGATAGGACTTGTCAAAGCCCACGACGAGCTTCTTGGACTCCGCGGCGCCCTTCACGTCCTTGGCTGCAGCAGAACCGGCGGCGGAGCCCTTATCGGCACCACCGCCGCAGCCTACCAGGCCGAGGCCAAGCACCGTGGCAAGCGAACCGGCTAGACCAACAAACTGACGACGAGACATATCGGCATTCATGGTATCCCCCTTGATAGCACTTTAGTTAGGTAAAGTGAGTCATGTAACGTTCAGAATCATACACTTTAGTGAGATGGAGTACAAGGGAGAGCTTGCCCGCCGGGTGCCGGGACAGGGGTTAAGTTTGCTGCTCTACAGTCCTGCTCACGACGGAGAGCACATTAAGTGCTCTCCTGTTCGTGCGGAACTCGCGACAAACTTAACCCCTGTCCCGGCACCCGGCGGGCAACCTTCGTTGGACTTATCGCTGACATGAAATGGGCGCTTGTATATCGTCCGCTAGCTTGGCACGGTACAATGCTTGCAGCTTTCAATTTGTAAATTAGTGGGGTTAATTCATGGCAGAATCTCGTGCGGAGCGTAGGGCTCGTCGTGCTTTGGTGGAGGCGGCTGAGGGGTCGAAGGAGGAGAAATCTTCTACGAAATCCAAGTCTTCTAAAGCTGCAAAAAGCAAGTCGGCCAAGGGCAAGGCCAAGGGCAAGCGTTCTGACTCTCGTCGAGGCGGGGATAAAGCGCCTCAGACTCGTTCCAAGCGCCCGCATAAAGATCCGGTTTCGTCTGCGCGGAAGGCTGTGGACCCCAAGTCTCCCTGTTCGATCATGAAATCTTGTGGTGGGTGCACGGCGCTCAATCGTCCTTATAAAAAGCAGTTGGCAGCTAAGCAGGCTGCTATGGAGGAGCTTTTTGCTTCGCTTTGTGAGCGTGAGGGTATCGCCGTTGATCCTATTCGCGGTATGGGCGTCACCCTGGGCGACCCGGGTAAATATCCTGCGCCGCGCGGCTTTCGTCATAAGGCTGCCACTCCCTTTGCCCCTGGCAGAGAGGGCGCTGTCCGTTGCGGTTTCTTTGAGCGCGGCACGCACAGAATCGTTGCCGTACCCGAATGTCCTGTCGAGGCGCCGGGCGCTCGTCAGATTCTCAACGGCATCGCACGCGAAGCTGAGCGGCTGCATATTCCCGCCTTTAATGAGGACAAGCATCTTGGTTTGCTTCGCTATGCCGTCGTCCGCTGCGGTTGGCGTACAGACCAGGTCATGGTTACACTCGTGACCGCCCAGCGTGACTTACCGCATGCACAGGAGTTCTTTGAGGCCGTCGCGGCACTCGATCCGCATATCGTCACCGTTGCCCAAAATATCAATGGCCGTCCCGGTAACGCCATCTTGGGTGAGGAAACTCGTATCGTCTATGGTGCCGAGTGCATGCGCGATCAGCTGCTCGGCTGCGACTTCGATATCTCCCCCACCGCGTTTTATCAGACCAACCCGCAGCAAACCGAACTGCTCTATCAGCTCGCCATTGACGGTATGGATCTGCAGCAGGGTGACGTACTCATGGATGCCTATTGCGGTAGCGGAACTATCGGCCTGTGCGCAGCCAAAGCCGCCCAGGACAAGGGCATCGGCATTATGCTGCTTGGCGTGGAGCGCAACCCGGCGGGCATTGCCGACGCACGTCGCAACGCCGAGCTCAACGGCCTCACCCGCAGCGCTTGGTTTATGGCCGACGATGCGACCGACTATATTCTCGATGCCGCCGACAACAACGAGCGCGTCGACGTCCTTTCCATCGACCCGCCGCGCGCCGGTTCCACCCCCGAGTTCCTCGAGGCCGCCTACGCACTTAAGCCGCGCCGCATCACCTATATCAGCTGCAATCCCGTCACCCAAGAGCGTGACCTACACCAGCTCCTCGACGGAGGCTATCACCTGCTCAAGATCACACCGGTCGACATGTTCCCCCACACCGACCACACCGAGACCGTCGCGGTCCTCGAGCGCCGCTAATCCACCCTTGTAGATTTTTGGGACAGAAAAGGGGGCGCCCCC
>CAJJZO010000194.1 GCA_905197585.1 uncultured Collinsella sp. | reverse complement strand
ATTACGAGCTCCTGTGCGAATTGGAGAGAACGCTCCCGCAAACTGCCTCTTGACAACTTATAGGAGCGTCGGTTTTGTTTTCACGGTTTTCGGTATGGCCGAGGCTATCCGTGTTAACGTAGTAGATGGGCCACTTTTGTGGCAAGGGGCCGACCTGCGGCTCAGGGTAGCCAAAAAGCCCCGTCCCAAAAAGACTGATTGGGAGCTGGGGCGTGTCGATGCGATAGTATTGCATGGTGGTATTCGACTAACCGAGGACTTATCCGAGGGCTTTATGGAACAACACCAGCATTATCAGAGCCTGCAAGATCAGGCATACAACGCATTGCGCTCCAAGATCATCTATGTCGAGCTCAGGCCCGGCACGCGTCTTTCGGCGATTGGTCTGGAAAAGGAGACGGGAATCGGGCGCACGCCCATTCGCGAATCCTTTGTGCGCTTGCGTGAGCAGGAGCTGGTGGAAACGCGTCCCAAAAGCGGCACCTACGTCTCTAAGATCAGCATGGAACGCGCCGAAAACGCCTGCTTTTTGCGCGAGAAGCTCGAGAGAAGCGTGCTAATTAAATGCTGTTCGGCCGCCACGCCCGAGCAAAAGCATCGGCTCGAGCAGATTCTTGCCGAGTCCGAGTCGCTCGACCATAGCGAAACGCGTCGCTTTTTCGATCTGGACAACCTGTTCCATGAGACGTGTTTTGAGATTGCCGGCCGCCACATGTTGTGGGATTGGATGAAGAGCGTCAATACGCATTTTGAGCGATACAACTGGTTGCGTATGGTCTCTCAGGATCTGGATTGGGAGCCGATTCGTCGGCAGCATCGCCGAATTCTCGAGGCCATTAAAAAGGGCGATACCGACACGGCGAGCTATCTGGCCGAGACACACCTGCACCTGATGCCCGAGGAGCAGGGCCCGGTTATCGCCTTACATCCTGACTATTTTGAGCTGTCCAAAGACTCGGCCATCTAACTCGTTCTCTTCATTAGTTGCGGTGAAATAGGGATTGTTTTGCGGCTCTGATGGTGTAAGCAGACCGTATTCCACCGCAAGTGCCGGGGCACATCGGGGCACGAAAACGCTGCGGCGCCGCTTGGAGGAAAAGACCGGAAGCAAAGGTCCATTCCTCCAGACGGCGCCGCAGCTGTTTTGATGGCTCGGCTTTTACCGAAGTGGCTCAGTTGAGCGCGACTGCCAGCCGATTATACAAAGCGGCTCGGGGGCGTGTCGCTTCCGTCACGTTCTATCAGCATACAAGACGGTTTTGGTTCTTGTTCGTGACGGAAACGGCGCGCTTCCGAGCCGCTTTAAAAGAAAGGGGGCGAGGTCTAGGGCACGCCCCCTTTCACGATAGAGAGCTAAACCTAGCCGCGGACCTTCTTGACGACGTCCATGGCCTCGCGGGCAATCTGCTCGACCTTGGAGAAGTCGCCGTCGGCAAACAGGGCCGGCTTAACCATCCAGGTGCCACCGCAGGCGATGATGGCGGAGGAGCTCAGGTACTCCTCGACGTTGGCGGTGCTCACGCCGCCGGTAGGCATAAAGCGGTGACCGACAAACGGAGCGGCGAGGGCCTTGATGGTGTTCAGGCCGCCATACTGGGACGCGGGGAAGAACTTGGTGACCTTGAGGCCCAGGTTCTCGGCTGCGGTGACCTCGGAGGGGGTCACGGTGCCGGGAAGGACGGGCAGGTCGATGTCGATGCAGTGCTTCACGACGTCCTCGTTGTAACCCGGGGAGACGATGAACTTGGCACCGGCTGCGCGTGCCTGCTCAACCTGCTCGACGGTCAGGACAGTGCCGGCGCCAACGCACATCTCGGGCTCGGCCTCGGCCATAGCGGCGATGCACTCGGCGGCGCAGGCGGTGCGGAAGGTGACCTCGGCGGACTTCATGCCAGCTGCCATAAGGGCGTGGGCGAGCGGAGCGGCGTCCTCGACCTTGTCGAGCACAACGACCGGCACGATGCCCAGGGACTCAAGCGTGGTGTAGAACTGATTGAACATGATGTTCCTTTCGATGTGTGGCGCGCATGGGCGCGTGATTGCCAAATGTGCTGGTCAGGAGCCGATTTTGGATTGGTTATCGGAGGCACTGCTTGGGGTCACAAGCAATTCCAAAACCGGCTGCTCGACCAGTCGTGTAGGGAATGCCAGGCAAAATCGGAATGGGACTGGTGGTTTTGCCCGGCCGGAGGAATCGGGGAGCGGGCCGCAGGGGTATGGGATTGGAAAGCTGCGGCCCGCGGAATGGAGACGGACTAGCGCGCGACGCGGGTGCCACCGTCGGCGGCGGATGCCACGGCTGCGATCTCGCCTGCGGTCACCAAGTTGGAATCGCCCTTGATGGTGAGCTTGAGGATCGAGGCTGCAATCGCGTAGTTGACGGCGTCCTGCGGGTCAAAGTCGTTGATGAGGGCATGGACGAGGCCAGCGTTGAAAGCGTCGCCGGCGGCAACGCCCTCGAGCACGTGCACGTCGTGAGCAGGGGAGAACCAGTGCTCGCCGCTCTCGGCGTCAAAGAGCATGCCCATCCAGATGGAGCGCTCGACGCAGGAGATGTTGCGGACGACCGAGGCGACCTTCTTGCAGCCGTACTCGGCGCAGATCTGACGGGCCATCTCGACGTAGGTGTCGCGCTCCTCGATGCCGTGGGCAAGGGAACCGGAGACGCAGGTCATGCCGAGGCCGGCAGGCGCATCCTCGTCGTTGGCGATGCAGATGTCGACGAGCGGCAGGAGTTCCTTCATGGTGGCCTGCGACTTTTCGGGCGACCACATCTTGCCGCGATAGTTCACGTCGCACACGGTGGTGATGCCCTTGGCGCGGCAAGCGGTGAGGGCATCTTTGCACGCAGCGGCCATCTCGTCGGAGACAGCGGGCGTCACGCCGGAGAAATAGAAGACATCGATGCCCTTGAGGATCTCGTCCCAGTCAAAGACGTCACGCTTGGCCATGTTGATGGCAGAGTACTTGCGGTCGTAGACGCAACCATTGCCGCGCTGCGAGGCACCGACCTCAAACACATAGGAGCCAAGACGGTCGCCCTGACGCACGACGCGCGTGGTGTCGACGTCGTAAGCCTTAAGCGAACGCAGAGCACACTCGCCCAGACGGTTGGCCGGGACAACGGAGACGTAAGCGGCCTTGTCGCCCTGGTAGGCCAGGGAAAGCGCAGTGTTGGCCTCGGCGCCGCCGTAGCGGACGTCAAACTCGGTTGCCTGCTCAATACGCAGGTGGTCTTTGGGTGAGAGTCTCATCATGATCTCGCCGAAGGTAAGAACCGTTTTACCCATGGTCGCGCAGCTCCTTTTACTCGTGCGTACACCTTTGATATGGCGTTGGGGCCCCCCCGCCCCCCACCGAGGGGGGGGGGTTTTAAAAACCGGCGCCCCCCACCCCCCAAAACAGTTAAAAAAAAGAATTAGTTTTAGGTTTTTGTTTATTAACCAC
>CAJJZO010000193.1 GCA_905197585.1 uncultured Collinsella sp. | reverse complement strand
CCACCACCACCGATCAGCGCTTTACCGATACCGCCACCCTTGCCAACTGGTACTACGGTCACAAGGTGACGGTCGCAATCGCCAACACGCAAGAAAAGACCGCCAACGGCAACCCGCTTATGGCGCGCATTAGTCAAACCGACTGGACGGATAAGACAATCGACGCCACGCTCGCCGATCCCACGGCGCAAGCGACCGTGTTTTCTCTTGCCGGCGAGGTGACCGAAAAGGTTAGCTACGACGATCTTTCGGGCACGGTGCATGTGGGCGACAAGGTGGGCAGCGTTACACTCAAGCAGGACGGCACCAAGATCGCCGTCATGGACCTGGTTGCCGACGAGGAAGGCGCAGGGCCGAATCCCATTGAATGGCTGCTCGTGAAGCTCGATCGCTTGGGCCGCCGCATCGACAACCGCCCGCTCACAGCCGAGAGCGAGACCGTAGCCAAGGCGCCCAAGGCGTAGGGCCGGAGCGATATCACATCGAACCAAATGAGGCGTCCAACGGGGCGCCTCAATTTTGAGGGTTCGAATCCCCAGCCTCCTTTCTCCGCACAAAAAAGGGCCCCAAATGGGACCCTTCTTCAAATTCGTACTGGCGGAGAGCTGGGGATTCGAACCCCAGATGCCCTTTTGGGGCATACTCGCTTAGCAGGCGAGCACCTTCGGCCTCTCGGTCAGCTCTCCGTAACAGCCGTTCTATAGTAACCAAACAGCCTAAGATGGGCAAGAGGAAATTTTCTAATTGCCTAGCATCCTTTCCTCATTGGAAGCTTCGCCTACCCCAGCGAGCGGTTGAGGGAGCCGAGCTCGTCGTTGCCCATGGTGCGCCACATTTGGAAGATGCAACCGCGTGCCAGGAAAAAGAAGCCGTTGTCGACCAGTTGAACAGCGGCATCCGCCAGCTGATTCGTCACGGCGGACACTGGCGGCAGCTCGAGTCCAGCCTTGCGGATGGTCTCGACCGCCTCCTCGAACGTCGGAGGCTCGCTGACGCCCATCTCGTTCATAAGGCCCTGCATTTCTTCCAGCGCGCTGCTGCCCGATTCCTCACCGCGCGGCACCAGACGGTAACAAGCAAGCGCCAGGTCGAGCTGATCGCAATTCCAATAGGCAAACGCCAAGCGATAGAACAGGTAGCCGATTGCAGAACGATCGCTGGCAATACGTAGGCCGTGGCGCGCCACCTCGATAATCTCGTCAAAGCGCTCCAGACGCGCAAGCACGTTGATGAGCGCAAAGTGCGATTGCATGGACGAGCGCGCCAGATCGTAAAGATGGCGCACCTCGGGCAGCGCCCGTTCAAAGTCCTCTTGCTCGGCGTAAAAGCTGCAGATCTCGTGCTGGGCAAAGTACAGCGCATCGGGCGCACGAAGGATTCGCACAGAGCGGTCTTCTTCCAACACCGGTAGCACCATGCGCACCAGCTGGTTATCGCAAAACTGCGTTTGAACCGGACCTGCCGCCAAAAGCTCGGCGACGGCGCACTTAGCCTCCAACTCCTCGACAAGACGGGAAAAGCCTTCAAAAGCACCTGTACGGTCGACTTTTGTCTGCTCGCGCAATTCAACAACACGGGCCACGTATGGGTCGTCGTCCTCTTCCATGACCTCCAACTCGTCAGCCGTATCGGCAAGCAGCAGATCGCGCAGCGCCGGCGGCAGCGTGCGATGGTCATCACGCGGACGAGCATGAACCTCCGCAGGCTCAATCGTCTCCGGAGCGGTTGACTCATACGCCTCAAGCACACGCTTGCACGGCGTATCGTCCATGTCCATGCTCTCAAGATCCTTGGCGACAGGCACGCAATCGGCCAGATAGGCCGCGCGCCCAAAGAAATACGTTGCGACAACGCGCTCGCCCTGCTCACTGTCGGGAGCAGCAATCTGCACATAGCAGCGCGTGATGCAGGTGCCCGCGGCAAAACACGCTGCCGCAAGCGTGAGTGCCACGCGCGCATCGTGCTCCGCGGCCCAGATCGCGCGCGTGTCCTCGTCCAGCTCGCGCCAGGCGTCATCCTGAGCGTCGTATTCACGTTGCGGCATGGCATCAACGACAGACTGCCCAAACCGAACGAGCATAATCCCCTCGGCAACGTTTGCCCGATAGGTATAGTCGAGCCGCGTGACCACGTTGAGCGCCTCAACGATTCGCGCAAAACGGGTGCGCACGTCCCACTCGCCGCCCGGCTGGCAAGCCACCGTACCCGGTTTGCCCCACGGGTTATCGCTCGAGGCCGTATCGAGCAGTCGGGGAACATCGTTGGTCGTCTTGGCGATATGCCACGCATCAAAGAGCGCACAGCCCTCAAGGCTCGGCGAGGATGCCGCAGGGACCAATCCGGCCCCGATGCGCTCAAGGATGCCGGAGAGGCGGTTGAGACGGCACTCGATGGCAAGCAGCATGTCAATCTCGTCCTGGTCCAGCAGGCTACGATCAAAATTGAGATAGAACAGCTTTGACCGGTCGATGCGCGCTAGGCTCATTTCGGACTTGGCGGCAATGGTGCGCAGGCGGGGCAAGTCAATTTCACTCATAAGGGCGGCGGCATAGCGCTCGATACCGCTCGGATTCTCGGCATGGTCAACGCGGTAAAGCAGCGTCTCGATAGCATCGGGGAGCGGTGCCGTGTTAAAGCCCAAAAACACCTCGATCGGCTCGGGCAACTTTACGAGCTTGATCTTGTCGACAACGTTTTGCATACCCTCGTCGAGTCCGCCGGCGTCCGCCGTGTTCACAATAGCGCCTTCGGAGTTGGCAAATATCACGTAGCGCAAGAACATCGAGGCCATGAACTCGCCGTAAGGAAGGGCGCGGGTCGAATTCCATGTCTCGTGGTCGGACTGCTCGCGCATGGGGCCTTCGGGAGAGCCGGCAGTTTGCGCACACGCGCGCATTGCACCGTTGGCTTCCCTTACCATAATCTCACCAATACTGGAATCCGACTCGTCAAGGACCAGTTCCATGTCGGGATCGTTGGGCAGCGGAGCCTCGCTGACGGGGCGGTCCACCTTGTACACCTCACCCGAAACGCTTACGTAGCCCAAAAGCGACACATGACTTTTGCCAACGAACTCGACGACATAACAAGATTCATGCTGATCCTCGCCAAAGAGTTTCCAGACCACGCCATATGAGCGTCCCGCAGGCTGCTCGGGCATCGCCGGAAAGCGCTTCTTAGGATCGAGAAACCTGAGCTTGTATGTCGGACGCTCTGCCACGAAGTATCACCCTGATCGGTCGCTTGAAGAAGGAGTGGTCGCGAATAAGTCGCGACATCTACTCGGAATCTTACACGAGTCGACAGGAAATCGTCCCTTTGGACGAAAGCACTCAAGCTGGCGCAAAAGAAAAGCCCCCGTTGCCGGGAGCTTTAATCTCAAATGGTGCGGCGTATAGGATTCGAACCTATGACGTTCTGATTCGTAGTCAGACCCTCTATCCAGCTGAGGTAACGCCGC
>CAJJZO010000192.1 GCA_905197585.1 uncultured Collinsella sp. | reverse complement strand
CGCCATAACGCAGGCCTGCGTACCGCTATCGGCAGCCACAGCCAGAGCGCAGGCGGCAACGGCGGTCTTACCGGTACCGACATCGCCCAGCAGCAGGCGGTTCATCACGCGCCCACCATCGCACATATCGCGCAGGATATCTTGGAACGCGGTCTCCTGCTCGTCGCTCAGCGAAAACGGCAGGGCTTGCTTAAGCGCGGCCAGGTGCTCGCCCGCGGTGTGGGCATAGGGAACCACATCGACCAGGCCGCCGACGTTGCGCAGGCGCAGCGCCAGCTGCAGGTAGAGGCACTCCTCGTAGGCAAGCCGTGCGCGCGCGATATCGCGCTCTGCCATACTCGATGGAAAGTGGATCGAACGCAACGCGCGGGCATTGCTCATGAGCTTCCGCTTTGCGCGCAGCGGCGCGGGAATCGGATCGAACGGATTGCCGACGACCTCGAGCGCGCCGCTTACGATGCGGCGCATCCACGCCTGGCTCACGCCATCGCTCACGTAATGGACCGGCAGGATGGTGCCCGCAGCACGCCCGTCATCGAGCTTTTCAAAGTGCGGCGAGGCCATCTGCTTAAAACCGTAGGCAAACTCGACCTTGCCCATCACGGCCAGGCGGTCGCCCTGTTTAAGCTGCTGGGCAATCCAGGGCTGGCGGAAAAAGGCGACCTGCAGCACGCCCGTCTCGTCAACGAGTGAGACCTCGGTCACCTGCATGCGCGGACGCGGCTGCTTTTGGACGATACGGTCGACCGTGGCGATGATAGTGCACACGGTACCGATGGGCGCCATCTCGATAGACCAAGAACGGGTAAAGTCGAGGTATCGATGAGGGATATGGAGAAGGAGGTCCCCCACCGTCCGAATTCCCAGACGGCGAAGGGCCTCCTCGCGTTTACCCGAAACATATTTGAGTCGCGCGATATCTTCATCGAGCGCATTGCTCTGGGCAAAGCGCTCCGAGACGCGCGGCACGGAGCACAGCTCGGACATGGGCAGTTGCCTACTCGATCGAGAAGATCACGGGATAGAGCGGCTGCTCGCCACGATGGGCGTCGATCTCCAAGTCGGGCTGAGCCTCCTCGATAGCGTCGACGATCTCCTGGAAGGCCTCGTCGGACAGCTCCTCGCCGGCCAGAATCGTCAGCGCGTCGCCCTCCTCTTCCTCCTGCATGCGGTTGATGCAGTCGAGCGTGACCTGCTTCACGTCGGAGCCGACCACGTCGATGGAGCCGGCGATGATACCCATGACGTCACCGGAGTGAATCGGAGAGCCGTCAGAGGCGCTGGAATCGCGCACGGCGCGGGTGACCTCGCCATCGCGGACCTCGCTGATGGCGTCGACCATGGCGGCGACGGCCTCCTCGAGCTCGGAATCGGGCAGGACCGCGAACAGCGCGGAGAACGCCTGCGGGACGGTCTTGGTGGGAACGACGGCGACCTTCTTGTCGGTGCAGGCAGAAGCTGCAGCCTCGGCAGCCATGCGGATGTTACCGTTATTGGGCAGGATGATGACTGAGGTCGCGTTGACCTGGTCCACCGCGCCCAGCAGGTCGGCGGTCGAGGGGTTCATGGTCTGGCCACCGGAGACGACCACGTCGACGCCAAGGGACTTGAGGATGTCGGCCTCGCCGGAACCGGCGGCAACGGCGACAAAGCCCAGCGCCTTGGCGGGCTCGGCGGCCTTTTCCTGATCCTCGTGGATCTTGGCGGTACGGTCGTGGGCCTCCATCTCCATGTTGTGGATAAAGACCTCATAGATCTGACCGAGCTGCAGCATGTGCTCGAGCACCAGGTTGGGGGTGTTGGAGTGCACATGGATCTTGTAGTCGGGATAGGCGCCCACGAGCAGCTCACAGTCGCCCATGGAGCCTAGGAACTTAAGGCACTCGTCCTCGTCAAACGGGGCGTCGGCCTTAAACAGGAACTCGTTGCAGTAGCGGAACTCCGAGCCCTCCCAGTCGTCGTTAGCCTCGATCTCAACACGGCCAAGAGCGGCATCGCGGGCAGAGCCGGCGGAGTCAAACGTAGCGGAGAAATCCTCGACCACGGTGCTGCGACCAAGAGCGGCAGCCACAAAGTTCTCGAGGAAAATGGCGAATCCAAAGGCGCCGGAGTCGACCACGCCGTTCTCCTTCAGAACGGGCAGCAGGTCGGGCGTGCGGGCGACGGACTGGTACGCCTCGACAACGATGGCATCGAGCGCGTCCTCGGCCGAGAACTTCTTCTTCTCGCACTCGTCGGCCTTGGTCGAGACATCGCGCAGCACCGTGAGGATCGTGCCCTCGATGGGCTTGCGGACAGCCTGGAAGGCAACCTTGACGGCACGACGGAAGGCGAAGGCAATGTTGGCGGACGTAATGGGCTCGTCGGCAGAGACAAGGCCCTCGGCCACGCCGCGCAGAATCTGCGACGTGATGACGCCGGAGTTACCGCGGGCGCCCATGAGGGAACCGTGGGTGATGGCGCCGGCGATGGCTTCCATGTCGGCGTCGGCAGGAAGGGCGGAAAGCTCCTTGGTCACCGAGGCAAGCGTGAGCGACATGTTGGTACCGGTGTCGCCGTCGGGTACGGGGAAGACGTTGAGCTTATTGATCTCCTCGGCCTTGTCGGAAACGGCAGCCGCAGCGATCGGAAAACAGGTGCGAATGGTCTTTGCAATCATGGGTATTTGAATCTCCGTTTTCGGATGCTAGTTCAGACGGCTCTTGAGCGCGTCGATATGGATGCCGATCTTAAGGCTGGCGGGATCGATCTGGGCGATCTCCTGCAGAGTGAAGGCAACGGAGCTCGAAAGATTGTGGCAGACGGACTTCATGTTGACGCCGTTCTCGAGCACGACGTGAAGATCGACCGTAAGGCCGTTCTCGTCGGCGGAGACAAGCACGCCCTTGCGGAGGCGCTGACCGGCAAGCAGGCGCACGCTCTCGGCGCCCTGGAGCTGCTCAGCCATACCGACAACGCCATAGCACGTCATCGCGGCATAACCGGCAATATCGGCAATAACGTCGTTCGAGACGCTCAGGCTGCCGTTAATGGTCTCAGACACAAGAATCTCCTTTTCTTGGTGCTCGCGGCACCATGTCGTGGGAGCAATCATTGCAATATTCTACAACGACCGCGGCATGTTGAGGTGGCGGGCCTCGGGATTACATCCTCGACACGAAATGTTGATATGGTAACGTTCGCGAACGGCGATCGCGGCATGAAAAAACCCGCCGCATAAGCGACGGGTTTTACAACCTGGCTCCCCGGGTAGGACTCGAACCTACAACAGCGCGGTTAACAGCCGCGTGCTCTACCATTGAGCTACCGAGGAATAGGTGCGTGCTCTCAAGCAACGAAGTTTATTATACGGACGAATCAGCTCAGGGCAAGAACTTTTTTAAGAAATTTTCCGACCTAGTCATTGGGGACGTTCTTAAACGACCAGTCATTCAAGAACGTCCCCAACGACTACATGAAAGC
>CAJJZO010000191.1 GCA_905197585.1 uncultured Collinsella sp. | reverse complement strand
CCGGGCATGGCGCCCATAAAGAGCGGAGCCGGAACGCACAGCACGCGCGCCCCGCGCTCGCGGGCCAGACGAGCCTGGTCCTCGATGCGGCCGCAAATGCCCTCAATATCACCCAGGCGCATATCGATCTGTGCAAGCGCGAGCTTCATGGCTCAGCCCTTTCCGTCGTAAACCATCGAAATCGCAGTAAAAGCGCCGGCCGCATAATGCAGTCGGCGCTTGCATGTGCATATGCTAACTATGATACCCCGAGCGGGGGCGCGCTCCTAGAATGTCGCGGACCACAGCCCGTGCAGGTTGCAGTAGGCATAGACGGTACCGGTCTTGGAGCCGCCCGCAAAAAACGTCGCGGGTTTCATGCCGGGCTCAAGGTAATGGACCTCTAAGCGGCCCTCGGCCTCAAGGGCGATCCACTCAATGTAGTGCTCGGGCAGGCTGGGGTGCTCGACCGAGCCAACGCGTGCGCGGATTACGTGACCGTCGCGCTCGGTCTCGACAACAGGAACGTGCTTCTCGTGCGCCGCGTCCTCAGTGTTTGCAGTCAGTTCCGTGCAACCGGCAGGGGTCGCAACGTCGTCGCCAAGGGCAGCGATGAGCTTGCCGTCGGGGTCCTTAAAGAATTTCGCCATGATGTTCTCCTTTGCTGATGTGCCAATGTTCTTGATGGTTCTTATGCCCAAAGGCAGACAAACCATCCACGGCATTGCAAATGAACACATAACGGATCAGGCAAGCGGTCGGGCCAAAATGCGTCGACCGTCCTGCCCACTCCAGCAGTCCCACCCCGCGCGCGGCTAGCGACCGTCACCGCCCAGCAGCGCCAGAACATCTTCGCGGGTAAACAGTGCCGACGAGATGCCGTCGCCGCCGAGCACGCTGTTGACCAGGTCGCGCTTGGACTCCTGCATCTGCATAATGCGTTCCTCGATCGTGTCCTTGGCGATGAGCTTGTACACGGTCACGGCATGTTGCTGGCCAATACGGTGTGCACGGTCAGTCGCTTGGTCCTGCGCCGCCACGTTCCACCACGGGTCGTAGTGAATGACCACGTCGGCAGCCGTCAGGTTAAGGCCCACGCCACCCGCCTTGAGCGAAATCAAAAAGACCGGAACCTCGCCCGCTTGGAACTGCGCGACCATCTTGGCGCGGCTCTCCTTAGACGAAGCGCCCGTGAGCTTAAGGAAGGCGATGTCCTCCTTGGCCAAGCGCTTACCGATGATATCGAGCATACCCGTAAACTGGCTGAACAACAGGATGCGATGCCCGCCGTCGAGCGCGCCGTGCACGAGCTCCATGCACGTATCGAGTTTGGCGCTCCCCGCCTTGTAATCCTCGTAGTGCAGACGCGGGTCGCAGCAGATCTGGCGCAGCTTGGTGAGCTCGGCGAGCACCTTGAGCTTGTCTTTCTTGAACTCGGATGCCTCGCGGTGCTGCACCTGCTGGGCGATGCGGTCCTGGTTTGCCAGGTAAAGCTTGCGCTGCTCGCCGGTGAGCTGCGCCATGACCGTATCCTCGATCTTCTCGGGCAGGTCGGCCACCACGTCCTCCTTGACACGGCGCAGTACAAACGGCGACACGAGTGCCTGCAGGCGAGCGGCGCTGTCGCCCTCGGCGTGCTCGACCGGGCTTTCGAAGCGCTTGGCAAACGACTCGCGCGTGCCAAGCAGGCCCGGCATCAAAAAGTCGAAGATGCTCCAGAGCTCGGATAGGCGGTTTTCGATGGGCGTGCCCGTCAGGGCAAAGCGCACGCCGGCCGGCAGGCGCTTGGTGGCACGTGCCACCTGGGTGAGTGGGTTTTTAATGTACTGGGCCTCGTCGAGCACCACGCGGGCAAAATCCTGCCCGGCGTACTCATCGATATCGCGGCGCATAAGGTCATACGACGTTACAACCACGTTATGCTCGGCCACGCCGGCAATCTGTACGCGACGCTGCGCCTTGGCGCCCACGATGGCGCACACATCAAGCGAGGGCGCAAAGCGCTCCAACTCGGCAGTCCAGTTGTACACGAGCGACGCGGGGCATACCACGAGCGTGGGCTTGGTATCCCCCGCCTCCACGCGCGCCAGAATGTGCGCAATCATCTGCAGTGTTTTGCCCAGGCCCATATCGTCGGCCAAGATGCCGCCAAGGCCCAGGTGTTCGAGCGAGCCGAGCCACTGGTATCCGTCGACCTGGTAGCCGCGCATCGTTGCCTTGAGCGATGCCGGCACCGTAAAGTCGATCTTGCCGAGCGTGTCCAGGCGCTCGACGGTACGGCGGAACGCCGCGTCGCGATCGGCCTCGAGCGCGGGTGTGCGCGCAAGCATGCTATCGACGAACAGGGTGCTCGACGCGGGAAGCGAAACGCCGTCGAGCAGGTCGACAGCATCGACCCCCAAATCCTCGGCAAGGCCAAACGCGGCGCGGGCACCCTCGTCCAGGCGAATGATGTCGCCCGACGTGAGACGCGCAAACGTCTGGTGGCGCTTATATGAATCGAGATAGATGGCAAGATCTGCCGCCGAAAGACCGCTCGCGCCCAGTTCGACATCGAGCAGGTTGCTCTTGACGGTCGCGCGCACCGAGAGCTTGGGCGCAGGGCGAACCGAGACCTGGCGCAGGCGGTCGCTGAGCATGACCTCACCCAGCTCGGACAGGGCAGACAGGCCCTCGGTCAGCAAGTGGAACAGGCTCTCGTCGTCGCGCTCCTCAAACGCCAGGCCACCCTCGTAAAAGTCGAAATACAGGGCCGCCGTGTCCATAACGCGAAACTCTGCTATCTCGTCGCGCGGCGGCACGCCCGGTCGCTGCTCTTCGAAGAGGCTGCCCGGAGCGCCCAGGCTAAAGAGATCTGCCGACCAGTCGCCGTAGGCAACTGTAATCTTGCAGGTCACAAGCCCATCATCGACACCGATTGCCATGGCAAAGCTCGGCTCGGGCGCCACGGTGTCGAGCACGGCGGGAGCGGTGAGGTCGGTGTATTCGCGTAGCACGGGCAGCGCCATGCGGCAGAATTCGCCCACCTGTTCGGCGGCGATATGGACCGGCGCGCGACAGGGCAGCAGACGCGACAGAAACGGTGCGGCATGCTGGGCAAACGCCGCATCGGCGCGGCGCGCGCGGTGCGCGTCGACCAGATAGGCAACGTCGCCCGAGGCAAAGCAGTACATATCGGCGGGCAGGCGCAGGTCGTAGCTGCCACCGGCCGCCGGCGCGATCTTGGCGGCAAGGAGCGGCGGTTGTTTTGCCGAGGCCTCGTCCTCCCCCACCGGCGACAACTCAACCGCTACCTCGTAGGAACGATGCGTCGTCGTTCCCCGCGACCAGGCGGGCTCAAAGGAGATGGTCCGGCCACGCAGCAAGTCCAGCACATATACGATGTCATGCTCGGACAGCGGCAGCTGGCGCTCGGCGACAAAACCGCTGCGGGCAAAGTCGTACGACGCCGAACGCGAGCTTGTGATGTCGCTCAGATACACAACCGTTGCCACAAAAAGGTCGAGCAGACGCACCGAAACCTCGTCAAAGGCCTCGGGCGTATG